>CAZXHW010000537.1:0-5995 GCA_964639915.1 uncultured Heliomicrobium sp. | reverse complement strand
CGAAGGAAAAAATACCGCTTGCTTAAAAATACTTTTGGGAGCTTTTTGAGGTCAGGATTTGCCTGGGGATTCAGTCGCAAATTTTTTTCGATCTTTCTCTAACCACTGTTCCAGTTCGGCACTGGCTTTCTCCAGCTCGTCTTGATTAATCAAGCCGCGTCGTAAGGCTTCAAAATAAGCTCGCGTCCGGATATTAAAAGCCAGTTTGTCGTAACTTTCATCCGGCGTGCCTGCAGCATCAGTGATCAGAAGCTTTTCGTACAAGGTAGTCAGGCGGCTTTCTACTCCGCGCAGACTGAGGTGGCATTTGCGTGCAATTGCCCAGTTCGACAAGCCAAGCGCAAGGTAATAGAGCGCTTCAGCTTCAAAGTCTGTCAGTAGTGGCTGGGTAAAGGCGTCTTTGAAATTGGGATCAATCATATCGGCGCCGTCTTCAAGAACGGCGGCAACAAATCGAAGGAAGCGATTTTCCGGATTATTTTTGTCAATAAACCCGTAAGCGGGAGGCGGCTGAACCGTCCGCACGATTTTACGAATTTCGTTGATGTAAATTTCGTGAGGAAATTGCGTCCAGAAAATGATCCGGGCCTCGGGAAATCCCTTCCAAATGGCTTTGGCTGCCTTGACGCCCGACAACGCCGGCATTTGAATATCCAGCACACAAAGCTGTGGACGTTCCGCCAGCGCCAGCTTGATAACTGTTTCGCCATCAGCAGCTTCCAGAATAGGTTTATAGCCTGAGAATTCGCGCTCCAGCAGTTCACGCAAGTACGCGCGTTGAGCAACATTATCTTCAGCGATCAAAATAGCCATGCAGCGATCTTATGCGCGGTAAGCGTTTACGGCAACGTGGAATTCCACAAGCAAGAAGCCGGGCAGCCCAGTTTGTGAAGGTTGCACATCTTGACAGATCAAAGTTCGGCTCATATATTTTGCTCGCTTTCATTGGGAGGTCGTCTAATGGTAAGACTGCGGACTCTGGATCCGCCTATCGGGGTTCGACTCCCTGCCTCCCAGTCAATTCGAAAGAAAGGGCTACGCGACCCGTAGCCCTTTAGCTTTTCAATTCAATTTTACCGGCATTTTCTATCAGCGATAATTTTGGGCCTGCTTGGCCAAACAAAAAGGAGTACTTCCCTTTGTCAAATACTCGCAACACCAAAAAAAGTCGTGGCTATGTTCCTAAAAGCGCAGCAGCTACAAAAAAATCGGGCGACAAAACAAATACGATTCTTTGGCTTTTGATCGCTGCCATCGTTGTTGGTTTCGGGGTTTATTGGGGATGGTTTCGAGGATCAGGTGGAGGCAGTGAAATAACAACTGCTTCCGGCTTGAAATATGTGGACCGTCTCGTGGGTGGTGGCGCAAGTCCATCTCCTGGAAAACAGGTTACGGTTCATTACACCGGCACCCTGGAAAATGGGAAAAAGTTTGACAGTTCAGTTGATCGCGGACAGCCGTTTACTTTTGCGATTGGCACAGGCCAGGTCATTAAAGGCTGGGATGAAGGCGTGATGTCCATGAAAGTCGGGGGCAAGCGCAAACTGATCATTCCATCAAACCTGGGGTATGGACCAAGAGGTGCCGGCGCAGATATTCCGCCTAACTCGACCTTGATCTTCGAAGTGGAATTGCTGGATGTAAAGTAGGGTAATTCTCGCTGACCAGTTTCATGAGTTGAGAATTAGGTAAGCTCTCAACTCTGAAACCTTTTCCCCACAGGCAGCCCCACATGGAACATTTGAACTCACTGACGCTGGCGATTTTTGCCCCCATCCTCATCCTGGTCGGCATTCTAGGCTTCGTGATTCCCGCCAATAAAAGCCTGACCAGCGGGGCAACTTCATACAACATCTTTCACATTGCTTTCGGTATTGTCGGAGTCGTTATTATGCTGTCCGGCTACGAAGGCGCGATCAGAACGTTTAATATCGGTTTCGGGCTGATTGATCTCTATCAAGCCGTCGCCAGCTTCGCCAATCTCTTTCCTAAGCAATACTTCAAATGGACGCGCGTTGACGACTTTCTTCACGTAGTGATTGGAGCAATTCTGGTTCTGATTGGGACATTTGGTCAGTAAAACTCCATCGCATAGATCGCGAACTCTCATCAAAGCTTGAAATCCGATCCGGCACTAAAGCCGTAATAGAGGCAGGTACCTGGCAGCAGTTAATTCGCTGGCTTACCTGCCAATTTCATTTTCAGAAAGCATCCATTGAGATAGGAGCGAACCCGATGAGACCTGAGTTTGATCGTTACATTTCCGTTTCTGCCAAAATTGAAACCACGGACCTAGACTGGGAAGAAGCAAAACAAGTCGGCTTGACTGATGACGAAAGATTTGTACTGACCTACTTTTCTGACATTGAAAGCCAAACTATTCGCTATTTGCGAATGCTGTTGCAGATGAAAATCGCCTTCAAGCCGGATGTTTCTGCATTCTTAACCACCTGGAACTATGAAGAATTTTTCCACGGTTACGAATTGGCAAACTTGCTGGCGCAATGTGGCCACCCACTGGAAGAAAATCGCGTTGAAAAAGTAAAGGGACGTGCCCGGCTGAACGAATGGCTGGAAATGCTGTTTGCACCGCTCCTCTCCAAAATTTTCTATCATCAGTTTCCAGCCGTTTATTTGTCATTTGGCGCAATTCAAGAAATGACTACATTGAGAGGGTATGAGCATCTTCGCAACTTCACTCAGAACCCAGTACTGCGAACCCTTTGCGATCGAATTGCAAAGCAGGAACGCCGTCACTTCGCATGGTATTTCAACCACGCGCGCGAGCTGCTTGAAAATTCCAGCGGAGCCCGCGCCCTGACCCGGAAGCTTTTGGAGTTCAATTGGGTTCCCGTGGGAGCTGGTGTCAAAACTCCTGCCGAGGTTAAACGGCTGTTTTCAATTTTGTTCCCGGCGGACCTCGGACAAAAACTGGTTCATGAAGTGGATTCCAAAATGGGAACTTTGCCTGGCTTAAAAGGCATTCGCTTGATGGAACCCTATTTTGAACGCGCAGGATCTTTATAGCCTTCCCTCTCCAAATCTTCGGCTTTCCAAACCAAGCCGAAGATTTGGAGGCCCGAACAGGCAAAATACGCCTCCTTCCCGAAAAATCCTAAGTTTGACAAGCCCGAATTTTCTACCGTATAGTGCGCGCTCAATTTTCAACAGCCCAATTAGTTGTGGTGTCTCGTTAAGCTTGCCCAAGGCGGTAAAATCTTTTCATGCTTAGGATCGAAAAACTTTCTATTCAAGGTTTCAAGTCTTTTTGTGACCCGACTGAGGTCATTTTTGACCAGGAAGGCATTACGGCAGTCGTTGGCCCAAATGGCTGCGGCAAATCTAATGTCGCTGATGCCATTAGCTGGGTGATCGGTGAACAACGCGCCAAAGCGTTGCGCGGCAGCAAAATGGAAGATGTAATTTTCCAGGGAAGCCGCAATCGTCAAGCAGCCGGTATGGCTGAAGTTATGTTGACGATGATTGTTCACGAAACCTTTGAAATTCGAGGAGAAGCCACAGCCGCTGATGCAGAGAAACATGCCGCAGAAATTGCTCAGAAAGCCGCTCAAGCCGTAGAACAAGCAGAAGCCTACCAATTAGAAATGAATGCTGGGCCGCAGGAATCAGCAAAGGAAAGCTCTGAGGCTACTGATCAAAATACCATAGCTGGCGACGAGCAAGCTGAAAGTGCGGAAGAAACTGCGCAGGCTCAACAAACAAAGAAAAAGCGCAAAGCTTCTGCCGAATCAGGCCTAAAAGTATTTCACGAGGGCGAACGGATTGTTGTGGGCCGTCGCCTGTATCGAACCGGTGAGAGCGAATACGAAATGAATGGCCGATCGTGCAGATTGCGTGACGTTCACGACCTGTTTGCGGGAACAGGTTTGGGCGGCGCTCATTATGCAATTATTGAGCAAGGACGCATCGGTCAGGTTCTCTCAGCCAAGCCAATGGATCGCCGCGCTTTGATTGAAGAAGCCGCTGGCATTTCAAAGTTCAAAATGCGTCAGCACGCGGCTGAATTGAAATTGGAAGCTTCAAGGCAAAATCTATCTCGCATCACTGATATTTTGGCTGAAATCGAACGGCAGCAAAATAGCCTGCGTCGTCAAGCGGGCCGCGCTCGGCGTTATCAAAAGTTCAGGCAAGAAATGCGCGACTTGATGCGGTCAGTTTATGTCGTTGATTTTCGGGCCACATCAAAAGTTCTGGAAGATCTGGAGGCGTTGCTCGAAGCAGGTTCAGTGCGAGAAGCAGAGATTTCCGCTTCGATTGCTCAATTCGAAGAAGAACAGGCGGTTACTGCTCAAGCTGCACGCTCCTCAGAAGAATCGCTCAATCAGGCTCGCCAAGTTGCGGCGGAAATAAATATTGAATTGGAACGTTCACGTCAGCAGCAAAGCTATCTGACCCAGCAGCTTCAATCGTTAGGCACGCGCTCTCAACAGTTTGCCAGGGACCAAG
Organism: uncultured Heliomicrobium sp.; assembly: GCA_964639915.1. GTDB lineage: Bacteria > Acidobacteriota > Blastocatellia > RBC074 > RBC074 > RBC074. The sequence continues at coordinate 1,528 of CAZXHW010000537.1, read as the reverse complement.
CGGTTATTTCTGAACGCACGAGTGTCATTGACCAGGAAACTGTCCGCTTAAAAAGTGATCTGCAGCAAATAGAACTCGAAATCAACACTGAAAGCAAAGCGCTTACTGAAGCCGAAAATAATCATCGTCAGCAAATTGACCAAGATACCGAAGCCGAGAAAAGGCTGGAAGAAGCCCGCAAGAAAGTTTATGAAAATGGTACGACGGTCGAACGGTGGCGGCAATTAAAACGTCAGTTTACTGAATCAACTGACCGCTCTGTGTCGCGATTGAATGGCTTATCGGCTGAGCGCCAACGTGCTTCAACTCAAGCTGAAGCGGCGCGTGAACAGCATTCAGAGTTGACAGTAATCGTTGAGCAAATGACTGAGCGGCAACAATTGACCAGTGAAGAACTGGCAACAACTGCTTCGGAACTGGCGTTAGCTCGCAAAACACGAGACGAAAAACAGGCAAGGTTCCTGTCACTGCAACATGATCTGACTGCAGCCGAACAAAGGCTCAAGTCCCTGACCCAGTTGGATGAACAGCATTCGTATTTTTCCGAAGCTGTTCAGGCGCTTTTCAGCCCAAAGGCCCAATCGCAAAATTTCCGCACCTTGGGAACTCTTGCTGATTTTGTAAAAGTTGCCCCTGAACATGAAACCTTGCTTGAATCGGCGCTTCGCGAGGAATTACAGTTTGTTGTTGTTCCAAGTTTTGATGATGCGCTTCAGGCAATAGCATTTCTTAAGTCTGAAGGAGCTGGACGTGCGACTTTTCTGGTAATCAATCAAATCCAAAATGGGAGTCATTCAGATCAAGCAGTGCCAGCTCTTGTTCCCTCATCTTTGAGTAATGGCACTCATCAGCTTGGTTATCAGACGCTTGGTTCAGTATTGGGATTGCGGACAGAGTTTTCCGAGGCTTTCAAATTCGCAATGCCCAGCTTGGCAAATGCCAAGATCGTGAATGATGCGAATGAAGCGCTAACTGCATCTATTTCCCAAAATGGAAGCGCTCACTCAACAATGATGCTTGCACGTACAGGTGAGCGGGTTATTGGCGGACGCATTATTACAGGCGGCGGGGGCGAAAACAGAGGAATTGGCGTGCTGACGGTGAAGCGTGAAATTGCTGAGCTAACGGCTAAATTGGATTCTCTGACCTTTGAGACTGAGACGATTGACGCAGAATTAATGGTAGTAAAAGCGCGTATTGCCGAGTTGGAAGAAGAGCAACGCCGTTTAGATGCAGACCAACGCCAAGTCGAAAAACAATTGGCCGTTCAGCGAGAGCAGTTGCAGCAATTTGCGAGAGAGCTTGAGCGCGCCTCGACGCATATTCGAGTTATTGAACAGGAAACGGCTCAAGTAGAAGAAGAACGTGCGGATTTTGAAGCCAAGCTGCTGCATGCTAGTCAGCAGATGGAGGAAGCCGAGCAAATTCGTCTTGAATCGGAACGCGTTGCCAATGAAGCTCAATCTGATTTGGCCGACCTGCGACGGGCTTCTGAGTTGCGTGCGCAGGAGCTTTCAACCCGTCGCGT
>CAZXHW010000536.1:0-6002 GCA_964639915.1 uncultured Heliomicrobium sp. | reverse complement strand
GTACGGTCACACGCGACCTTTCATTGTCATGACTTCGGGCTTGGTGGATATGCTTGATGACGAAGAGCGCTTTTTCATCATTGCCCACGAACTCGGCCACATCAAAGCCGGACACGTTCTTTACACGATCATGGCTCGCAATATTGCGGAGATCGTTTCCATCGTTGGTCAGGCGACTTTCGGATTAGGAACGATTGTTGGTCAAGGGCTAGTGCTGGCGCTTCACGATTGGTATCGCAAAGCTGAATTGACTTGCGACCGTGCTGGATTGCTTTGTGTACAGGACATTGACCCCTGCATCCGCACGTTTATGAAACTGGCCGGAGGTGCTCGCCAGCTTTATTCGGAAATGGAACGACAGGCATTTCTAGATCAGATTCGAGATTACGAAGCGGCGGATGAATCCACGCTCAACAAAGCCTATAAGGTTTTGATCACCGCATACCGGACGCATCCATTTCCTATTTTGCGCGCCAAAGAGCTCGACGCCTGGCACAGTAGCCCGGATGGGTATCGCAAGCTTGCCGGGCCGTTGGGACTGTTGGAAGCCTGAGAATTTGTCGGTAGAAAAGTCGGTTCGATTTTCCGGCAAAATTCTGTATCATTGCGCCCGTCTGATTCTTGCGTTCTGCAAGAATGAATTTTACTCAAAGAGGTTTTTAGTGATGCGGCGTTGCCCGCTCTGTCGGCGCGAAACAAGTTGGGATGACAATCCCTGGAAGCCTTTCTGTTCCGAACGCTGCCAAACGACCGATCTTGGCAATTGGGCGACGGAAAGTTATCGAGTGCCGCTGGCCGAAACTCCTGAAGGTTTATTGCCTGATGAATTCATCAATGAAATTGAAAACAGTTCCGATGAAGAGCGATAAATTCGCTTCAAGTTTGCGAATGGCTGTCGTTCTGATTGGGCTGGCTTTGCTGTTGGTTTCTCTTGGTTGCAGCGATGCAGCGGCTCCGCGACCGGTTTCCGAATCGGAACCAATGGTTGCAACCAAACGACCGAGCACCAATGAAGAAGGTATCCAAAAAGTCCTGGACATTCCGATTTCGAAGCTGGATGGCAACACGTTCAAGCTGGAAGATTATCGCGGCAAAGTTTTAGTCGTGGATTTTTGGGGAACGTTTTGCCCTCCTTGCGTCAAGCAGGTCCCGGAACTGATCAAGCTGAATGAAAAGTATCGTGATCGCGGGCTGGCTTTGGTCGGACTGGCAGCGGATCCAAAATCGGATCAGGATAAAGTCGAAGCATTCATCAAACGGTTTGGGGTCAATTATCAGATTGGTTACGACAACAACTGGATTGGGTCGGCCTTTTTGAAAGGCACTGAAGACGATTCCGGCCAGCCGCCGATTCCACAACTCTTTGTGATTTCACGAGATGGCAAAGTTGTTGAACATCTGATTGGCGAACAGCCGGGCAGAATGGAGTATCTGGAAAAAGTTGTAAACGAACAGTTGAACGCTGCTCGTTGATTGAAGGAGAAAGAAAGACCAATGTCGAAAAATTTATTCAAAGTCGTTTTTCAAGCCGCTTTTTTAAGCTTTGCCATTGCCGTTTTGGCGGTGGCTTCTACACCGAAACTCGGCGCGTCCGATATACCGGAATTGCCGATGGCGGACGGTTCGGGCGACACGCCAGAAATGACAATTGATCTGGTTCCTGCCGGTGCTGCGAAACCTGGAAAATTGAAACTGTCCAGCTTGCGCGGAAAAGTGGTGCTGATGGATATGTTCTGGTCCAAGTGCAATCACTGCCAGGAACACGCTCCGCACGTCGTGGCAATTTACAATCAATACAAAGATCGCGGCTTCACGGTTTTGGGACTGGCGAAAGACAGCAAAGACAGCGCCGAAGAAGTGAAAAGCGTGAAGGATTACATGGCCACCGCCAAGATCAATTATCCAACCGGCTTTGTTTCCACTGAAGTTGTCGCGTATTACGCCGACACCAGAAATCACGGCGTGCCGCAGATGGTGTTGTTCGGTGCGGATGGCAAAATGGTTTTCCGCGAAATCGGTTGGAATGAAAATATCGAAAAGAAGCTGAAAGACATCATCGAAGAACAGCTCGCGAAAGCACCGGCCAAAGCCGCCGAAGAAAAACCTGCGACAGTGAAACCGGCTGGCAAACCCGTTGCCAAACCGGCTCAGCAGAAGTCAAAACGTGGTTAAACTCTTTTTCCGAAAGGGGATAGCTTGATGAAAAATCGGATCAGATTTGTCGTAAAAGCTTTGCTGGTAAGTCTTTGTTTTGTCTTGACGGTGACAGCCTCTGCGCGAAACGTCGGTCAATCGGTTCCGGAATTGCCGATGCCAGACGGTTCCGGCGACACGCCAGAAATCACTGTTAGTCTTTACCCGGTTGCGGGAGTGGAGCAGGCTGAGAAGCTAAAACTATCCAGTTTGCGTGGAAAAGTGGTGCTGTTGGATATGTTCCTTTCGACTTGTCCGCATTGCCAGGATCACGCGCCAAGCATCGTGGCCCTGTACAATCAATATAAACAGAAAGGCTTCACCGTCATCAGCATGGCAACCGATGACAAATCAAATCCAAACTCAGCCAAAAACGTCAGCAAATACATCACCAAAGCCAAAATCAACTACCCCGTTGGGCAAATTTCCTACGAGGTCATTGCTTATTACGCGGATCCGAAAAACGCCGGAGTGCCGCAGATGGTTTTGTTTGGGGCTGACGGCAAAATGGTGTTACGCGAAACCGGCTGGGATGAGGCTTTGGGCAAGCGGTTGACGCAGGCGGTTGAAGACCAATTGGCCAAATTGCCGACCGTCAAACCCGGCAGCAAAGCCAGCACCAAACCGACAAAAGACAAAATGAAACTCGGCTGATGCCGATTGGGAGAACGTGATTTTGAAGAAGCGAATTGGAATTCTTTTCAATGCTTTCGTGCTTAGCGTGAGCTTTGCGCTGATTGTGATTGCGGCTGCGCCGCGCGCCGGGTTTGCTGAATTGCAGGATTTGCCGAAAGCGGATGGTTCCGGCGATGCCCCGGATATGCTGGTTGATCTTTTTAGTTCTACCCCCGCCGCAAAAACGCCAAAAACAATGAGGCTTTCCAGCCTGCGCGGCAAAGTAACGTTGGTAGATATTTTCTGGTCAAGGTGCCCTCACTGCGAAGAACACGCTCCGCATATCGTCGAGCTCAATAACCAATTTCGGCAACGCGGTTTGACTGTGCTGGGTTTGGCGACGGACAGGAAAGATAGCCAAGATGACTTGAACAGTTTGAAAGGCTTCCTGGAACGAACCAAGATCAATTATCAAATCGGATTTCTGACCGGCGAAATCCGCATGAACTATGCTGATCCCAAAGAAGCCGGCGTCCCACAAATTATCCTCTTCGGCGCTGATGGTAAGATGGTGTTGCGTGAAGTCGGCTGGACACCAGCGCAACACGAGAAAATCAAAACAGCCATCGAAGCGCAACTTGCCAAGCCTGCTGCCCGCGCAGGTAAAAAATGAATTTCCTATTTTGAGAGGTGCCAGTGTCAAAACTTTCTTTTTCCGGGTTACGCCATTCAACACGAATCCTTGTTCTATCTGTCATTGTCGGTCTGAGCTTTGCTGTGCTGCTGACTTTTTCTGGTGTCGGCGCGGCCAAAGCGAAAATCGGTGAGTTGCCGAAAGATTCCGTCGCGAAGTTTCCATTGAGAATGTCCACGGGGCAGGGAATCAGCTTGATGGATTTGCGGGGCAAAGTTGCCGTCGTCAATTTTTTCGCTGTCTGGTGCGGACATTCGCGGCTGCACATTCCTTCGCTGACCAAGTACGGGGAAGAAGAAAGCAAACGCGGGTTGCAGATTGTGGGTTTGGCGGTTGACGATGCTGACACGACTCCGCAGCGCGTCAGCGAGTTCATCCACCAGATGAAAATCACATATCCGGTTGGCCTGGTCACCGACGACGTGTTCAGGAAATACGTTGAATCGAAGGATGTATCGGTTCCACAAACGCTGGTTTATGCGCGCGATGGACGTTTGGTGGCGCACTTCATCGGCCACGACGATTCGATTGCTACTGAATTGGATGCGACCATCAAACGCGAACTGGGCAAGCAATAGCGGATTTAATGTGAGCTGCTGTAAAACAGGGATGAGCAGGATCGGCAGGAAATGAAGCCTGCGTCTTGTTCATCCCTTTTGGCTTTTTTGAAGGAGCGAGGATGAGAAGAGCAAAAATTGTGGCGACGATTGGCCCGGCTTCGCGTTCGCCCGAACGGTTGCGTGAACTAATGCTGACCGGCATGGATGTGGCGCGGCTGAATATGTCGCACGGCACACACGAAGTTCACGCCGAAACCGTCACCAACTTGCGATCCATTGCCAGTGAGCTGAATCGTCCGCTGGCAATCCTGTTGGATTTATGCGGTCCGAAAATTCGCACCGGCAAGCTGAAAGATGGAAAACCCATTCGGTTGGTGGCCGGCCAACAGCTAACAATCACCACGCGGGAATTGGTTGGAGACGAAACAATCGTTTCGACCAGTTATTCGCTGTTGCCGCAAGACGCGAAAGTCGGCGACCGGATTCTGTTTGCTGATGGCTTGATCGAATTGCGCGTTGAACAAGTCAGCAAAACGGAAGTCATGTGCCGCGTGCTGAATGGCGGCGAACTTGGTGAAAGTAAAGGCATCAACCTGCCCGGCGTAAAACTTTCGGCTCCTTCGCTGACGGAAAAAGATCGCGCTGACCTGACGTTCGGCTTACAGCAAAAAGTGGATTACGTTGCGCTTTCGTTTGTTCGCAGCGCGCGCGACTGTATCGGAGCTAAAACGCTGATCGAATATTTGGGTGCAGACACACCGTTGATCGCCAAGATTGAAAAGCGAGAAGCACTGGACGATTTGGACAACATTATTACTGCTTGCGACGGCGTGATGGTGGCGCGAGGCGATCTGGGGGTTGAAACCGCTGTGGAAAGCGTGCCGTTTCACCAAAAACTGATTATCGCCAAAGCAAATGCGGCTGAAAAAGTCGTCATCACTGCAACGCAAATGCTGGAATCCATGACACACGAACCGCGCCCGACGCGCGCGGAAGCTTCGGACGTGGCCAATGCCATACTGGACGGGACGGATTCCGCGATGCTGTCGGCGGAAACGGCGGCGGGGGATTATCCTGTTGCAGCGGTCGAAACCATGGCGCGCATCATCAGTTTCACCGAAAGCCATTGCCAGCAGGGAAATCGCTCGCGTGAACTGATCCATAACAGTCAGAAAGGAACCGAAGGGCGTGCCATTGCCGAAGCCGCCATTTACGCAGCGCAAGAATTGAATTCCAAACTGATCTTGGTGTTCAGCAAATCCGGCACGATGGCCAGGCATCTGGCCGCGCTTCGACCGGAGCAAAAAATTGTCGCTTTCACGCCGCAAATGCGCACTTACAATGCACTGGCCGCCGTCTGGGGCATTGAGCCGTATTTGCTGGATTTTGAAGGACATAACACTGATTTACTGGCCAGGGCGGATGAAACTTTGATTAAACTTGGATTGGCAAATCGAGGAGAAACCGTTGTCGCGATGGCAGGCCGAATTCCCAATCAACCAAGTTTGTCATCAATGATGAAGCTGCATACGGTTGGCGAAATCGAAGCGGAGGGATAAAAGTTTCGACCTTAACGCAAAAGACGCAAAGCAGTTTTCATCAAAACTGCTTTGCGTCTTTGTTTTTTGATGCTGGGAAAATGCCTTTACCAGCGATTGACAATGATGTCCGGGCCGACCAAATGGCCGCTCTCACCTGCAGCATACACGTGGTAAAAATGCCCCGCGTACCACATCACCACATCTTGTTCATTAATGGATTCCCCATTGACGAATTGATCCAGGTTGGCTTCGGTATTTGATCCAGTGGAGTTTTGTCCGTCGTCAAGTTCCGTGCTGCGATACCGTAAAAACCAGGCGTCACCACGCGCGTATGTGTCGGCTACACCGTCATTCGCTCCCGGTTGGACAGTAACGAGTTCACCCGTCGCTAGATTTTCA
>CAZXHW010000535.1:0-6004 GCA_964639915.1 uncultured Heliomicrobium sp. | reverse complement strand
CCGCCTCGCCTGCCATTGCTGCCAAAGAACTGCGCGACATTCTAGATGGTAAGAGATAAGTTCCGAGTTCAAGCTCCAGCTTGAACTCGGAAGAATGCTGAAACTCGAACTCTGAATTGCCCAATCAAGCGAGAGTAATCTTCAATGGGTCACCAGCCTGCCCGCGTGCTAAATCCGCAGTAAACCGCACGTTGCTCATCCAATCAATATATTGCAATTGCAGCGAACCATCGGCATTAAGCTTCATCACGCAGTACCCATTATTCCCTTTGTCCTGGCGAATACCTGTCGAAGCCGGAAAGCGCGCCTGGTCTTCCAGGAAAATCATTGGCGCGGGTTCGAATTTTCCCCGGCTGTATGTGTCGTACGGGTATCCGCCGTGACCGATGCAGCTACCGATAAACGGCAGCACAGGAATTTCCCCCGCCGCCGATGCCCGTTGATCAAACAGCGCGCAGTAATGCGTGTTTCCCCAGAACCACAAATCTACCAGCCGTTCATCCAAAGCCAGAGACTTCAAATCTTTGCTCAGCAGTTGGGTTAGCTTTTTGTTTCCGTATTCATAAGGATGATCGGCGCTGAGCAGGATATTGACGCGATTTGTCGCGCGGCCTTCGCGCAAAACACGGGCAAGCCAAGCCAGTTGCTGTTCGTCTTTGCAGCGGCCTGCCCCGAAGAAAGCCGTGTCAATGCCAATGATTTGAAACTGATCCGACCGCAGACAGAAATAGCTGCCTTGCTGTTGCTGAATGCCGGATAAATGCTTGGCTCGTTTGCCGATGTAGTCGAAATAGTAGCGGCCCTTTGAGTACATTTCGTGATTGGAATTCAGCGCAAACAGCCGCGTGAAGTCCAAAATCGGGTCAAGTAGGTCAATGAAGAAGTCGCGAAATTCGTGTTCACGGCCAGCGTAATACACGTCGCCCAAATGGATGGCGTAAGGGAAACGGTGATTGAAAAACTGCCGGGCAATATGCTTGGAGTAGTAACGACCTACGCCATAATCCGCAAACAGCGCGACTTCCAGCGGAGCGCCCGGCGCAGGGTTCGGCAAATCGTAAATAAAGCTGTTGGGGTTATTTGGATCGTGACGTAAGAAGGACTTCTTGTCTGGCCGGGAAAGCACAAACGGCCCAGCGAATAGCGCCCAGCCAAGCAGTCCTACCATGTCATCATTTTCAAACTTTCGATCATCCGGATTGATTTCAATGCCAGAGTCTTTCATCCCTGGAAAATCGAATCCGTCCGGCAGCGGAGTGATTCCGAAAGACGCCGTTTCGATTTCCGCCGTGACTTCGGCAGGTTTCTCCAGCGCGCGCCGAGCCTGCGCCAGCGCCTGGCGCAACCGCGGCAAGGTAAAATCTGGCGCCCACATCTCACGAACTCGTTTCAGCAGCTTGCGCGGATGAGCGTCTAACTCTGCTTCCAACTCTTCCAGACCTTGCAGATCCAGCAGAGGCAACTCGGTTCGTTCTGCTTCCAGCGAGGAAAAAGAAACGGCTTCCTCCGTCAGCGGGCCAGTATAACCAAGCTTTTCGTACAAGTTTTTCAGGTCATCGTTCATGGCTGTCTCCTCTCAATTTACGCACTTGGCCAGGGCGCAAAGGCGTTTTCAACGTTTTTCAAAATCGGTTTGAGCTGCGGCAAATGCCGAGTCAGCACTGTGGTCATGGTTGTTTGTTCGATCCAATCCAGTCCGGCGCGCGTGTAAGTCTGTTCGTTGTAATCGGTGGTAAAAAACCGGTCGCTTTGCAAACGGCGCGAAGCCATCAGCAGAAAAACTCGAAATGCCGTTTCGCTGAAACCGAAGCCTTTGATCAACGGTTCGGCAAACATTCCGACCATGGCGTCAACGGCATCAATATCGCCGCCATATACTTCCTGAATTTCATCGCACCAGTTTTTGTTGTCGCTCAGGTCTTCGAATCGCTTGATGCGATCCAGGCCGACAAGTTCGCGAAACCGGTTGTACCGAGGAACGCCGCGCTCACGATCGCGCAGAATATCCACGGCGGCCATATCCATCTTTACTTCGCCGTTCAGCTTCAAGCTCTGCAAATGCTGTGGGTAATTGTGCAGCGTGATCGCGCCCGGATTCGCCAATCCGAAGGAGTAAAACAGGTCAACCAGCGGCACCTGCGTCATGACTTCGCGCGAATGCTGGTTGGCGACCGTTTCAAACGTGCGCTGCAAAATCACTTTGCCGTTGCTTAGCGAACGAAAGACAAAATCATCCGGAATCAGCGGATGCATTCGATAGACTGAAACGAACTCTTCGGTCATCGCGTAAGGCGCGGCGTGATGCTCCTGCTTCGATTTGCGAATCCGGTTCCAGTTGTCGTTCATTCCGGCCTGCACCGTCGGATGCGCCAGAATCCCGCAAGTCCATTCAACAGTATGAATCTTGGCCATAAGCGCCGCGTTGATCAGGCGTGCGCGCAAAAACAATTCTTCATCAGGCCAAGCTGGAAAATCTCGCTTTAACCGGTCGCAGATGGCGTTGTGTTCCAGCGTGAACAGCGTATGCAGCATGCTCAAGCCTACCCACCAATTGGCATTCAGGCCCGTGATTTCAGCGCCGGTTTGCGGATCAACGGCCAGTAAACCGTCTTGGCCGATGATCAACTTGCCGTCCATAAACGACCGGACGCGCCGTTCAACCTCCGCGCTGCTGCCATAAAGCTGCGACCCGTCCCACCAATGTGTTTCTGCGTTGGTGTAAGTCGCGGGTTGGCTAGCATCATTTTCTGGGCGAGTTCGGTCGCGTCCGGTGCGGTTGATTTTCATTTGCGGATGCGGCCAATCATCGTTTCCAGGTAAAGGAACGACGTGCGGATTGGTGTCTTCGTTGCTGCCATGGCTAAACCAGTCATGAACCTGAAACTGAATCCACGCTGCCGCCAGCAGGTTCAATGTCGTTGCCGGAATGAAACGATCACGAGTCATCAGTTTTTTGCTGATCAGACGCGGACTTGGAAACATCAGTGACGCTTCGTCCAGTTTGACGGCATCAAGCGGAACATTCCGGCCAAACCGCATTCCGGCGCATCCCATCCGCGGCGAATTCGGATCGTTGTAAGCCCCGTTGGCAGTACGCGCAGTTTTCTGACTTTGCGTCGGCGCAGGCAAAGGGTCGCGCGGAATGGAAGGCAGAGATTCCGTGTCGTACAAATTTTCCTGCCGCATACGGTTGCGATAGCTGTTAAGTCGCAACAGACCAAGGATTCGCGGCAAACGATACCAGAAAAAAAGTCCCATAAATCCTCCCGCCGTTTTTTAGCTGAGCAGTGCGCCGACCGGATCGTATTCGCGCGCGACGAATTGATTGGTCAGCGCCATAAAGCGCAATCGGCCTTGCGCCTGTACAAACGGCGTGACGTTTTCGCCAGTCACCTGGAACGAAGTCAGATATTCGCTGAAGCTGCGAAGCGCGTCCGCGTCTTCAAAGGTACGGAACTTCATCAGCGCCGAGCCGATTTCCTTACCAGCCGTAACATCGGTCAGGCGTCCGTAAAACGTTGTGAAGTCGTGGACGATTTCGCGAATGCCGGAGCGTCCGCCGTCATTGTCTTTCTGCAAAAACTTGCGTCCGTGGAAACAGTATTCCTGCCCCGGCCCTGCGAAAAAGTAAATGCGGTACAGCATCTCGGCTTCCTGTGTCGCTGGGTTGACGCGCAGATAATTGAAAAAGCTTTTGGTGCCGTTGATCGTGCAAATCATCTGCCCCTGGTTGTTGAAGTTGGCGAAACGCACCGTTCCATCAATGCGCGCTTCGTGATCCCAGCCTTCAATGAATTCGTTGAAATCGCGGGCAGAGATTTTCATTTCCCATTTGCATTCGATTCCTTCGGCGGGCGATTTGGCTTCGATTTGTTTATCGCCGTCAGCTCCGATGGGCGGAACGAAATTTGGGTAGTAAAAGCCCTTCATTTCTTCATCAAAAGCCAGTCCAGTCTTTTCCGGTAAACGAACATCCAGCAACGGACGCATAAAGCCCGACGCCGGAGTATCGGTCAGGGTGCTGCGGCGCAGCCAGTATTTGAAGCCGAAACGCACATCGCCATCAGCTTCCTGTTCGCGGTGGAAAATTCCCAGCGAATCTTGTCCGAATAGCGGCAGCAGTGGCGGACGAGCATCGGTGAAATATTGGCCCACCAGCATGTCCTGATTCACGAAGCGGATTTCGTCATGAAACGGCGTAAAGTCATCCATGCGAAAATGATCCTGACCGAATGTGGAATCCGCCAAGCCTTCGATCAAACCCAGAAACTGATAGCGCGCTTCCAGCCGTCCATCCGGCTTGTGATCGAACTTCAGATACGCCACGACGCCCGTGTTGTTGGCGTTCGACACCATTCGCATTTCCCATAATCCGTTGAGCTGTTCTTTGGTTGGAAGCGCGCCTTTGTCCCAAATGGATTTGTGGTCGGCAACGGTCATGTGGTCCAAGCCATACGCCCGAACCATCGGGAATGTAAATAGTCTGCGGCCTTTCGGATAACTGCCTAGATACACGCGACCGATCAGCAAGTTGTCATTGATGACTTTGAAAATGTCATAAAACCCGCGCCACTGCGGTTCGGTGTACTTCAGCAAAATGTACTTGCCGGGTTCCAGCGTGCCTGTGCGTTCGGTGATGTTGATTTCTTCCAGCGTGTTCAGGGCGTTGATCCGTCCATCCGAATCGCTGGTGATGCCGGTAAATTTGCCGTCGGGTTGTTTGGTGAATTTCTTTTTGAAGCTGGCGTTGAATGCGGTCGAAAACCGATTCAGCACATGGCCTTGCGGGAAAACGCCTTTCCAAACGCTATCGTTGCGAATCAAGCCCTTGTCAGTATCAATTTTGACTTCGCCGGAATTGGCCATCGTTTGAATGCTGCCGGTTTGCAAACGTTGGAACAGTCGTTCCAGGTCGGCTTCTTTGTACAGCAACGCGGCTTGCGGCTTGATCTCGGGCACAACCACTTTTGCCGGACGCGGCGGATAAGCTTCGCCGCCCAGATTGCGAACGATGCGGTCAGCGATTCGTTCGGACAACGCCGAAATCGTTAGGAAGGGGTTAACGCCCAGGGCGGTGGCGATCAGCGAACCGTCGGCGACAAACAATCCGTCGTGAACGCTGCCGTCGCTGGCAAAGACTCGGCCAAATTCATCTACCGCACCGTGCTGATAATCGTCACCAAGCGGAGCGCCTCCCAGCGGATGCGCGGTTAACAAATTTTTGGTTGGCGTAATGCTCCATAGCGGATTGGTCAGAAATGTTCCGCCAAGCGAGCGGGCGTGGCGGCGAATCTCTTCGTTGATCAGATTGAACACTTGCTGCCGCCCGGCGTCGTCCCAATCAATTTCGACGTGACCGTTTTCGCGCTTCAGATGCAACCTGCCTTGCGCGTCGTCGTGTCCCATAATCAGATACAGCATCGAATGATTCAGCGCGCCGTCATTTTCCTTGTACAGATTCCAGGCGACGTCTTTGTCCACTCGTTTCCGTTCCTGCTTCTCGTCGCCGAAATCCATGTCTTCCCCTGCTCTTCCAAATAATCGCAAAGCGCCCATTGCCAAACTGACGTAAGAACTTGGGAAGGAAAAATCTTCGACCAAAATGCGCTTATCCAGCGGCGTGTCTTTCGATCCGTAAGTCACCGCGCCAACGATGCTGGGGCCAGGCGCATTGCCGCGCTTCGCCCATTCGTGATCAGGCTTTTTGCCGGGAAAGCCAATCGTGTTCAATTGCTGGTCTGTGTTGTAAGCCATCGCAAAAAAATCGCCGTTGCCGGAAAACTGAGTTCCCAGCTTCGGCGACAGCGACAAACCGTGCATTTCCGACCGCAACAGAATTTCCGGCGTGCCCAGCGAACCAGCCGACAAGATGATGTGGCCAGCGTCCAGCGTAAAATCGTCAGAGCCAAGTGTTTTGTAGCGCACGCCGTGAACCCGCCAGCCACCGGTCGGCAGCTTTTCAATCCACTTCACTTCGACTTTAGTAAAAATGTCGCAGCCCTGT
>CAZXHW010000534.1:0-6008 GCA_964639915.1 uncultured Heliomicrobium sp. | reverse complement strand
TTTCGCATAGCGTTACCGGCTGGCTTTAACTATGGGCATACTGACATCCGAAACTGGTTAAAGCAAGATTCCGCGATTGAATCTCCCAACCGCCAAACCCCAACTTTGCTTGTTGCCTAGTGTTTTCATTGAACCAGTTCTCTTCTCACAACAAAAAACTGATCGCTTATCAAAGCGTTAGGTTTCACTCGATTTTTTTGATGCTCAACATCTGTGAAAACCGCTGATTTGCCTGCCCTCTGTCGAACTTCATTACAAACCTTGCAGTAGTACCTTTCAGTAAGAACAACGAAATCTGCAGAAACTTCGCTTCTGCAAAAGTTCTGAACGCCTGACCAATCCTGCTGAGCGATAGAACGAAAAACGGAGGGAACGATGACAGAACGTGCCAGTACAAAATTTGCTGTCCACTATTGCCCTATCCTGTTGGCCATCTGCTTCATGAGCAGCCAACTTTCCGCCACTGAAACTATTGCCCGCAATTTATCGCGCTACCAAGCCGGCGTTCGCAACAGCCCTGAACGACCGCTTAAACCGTCTCAGCTTTCAGCTTTGCTGGCAAGCTTGCGCCAGAAATCCGGCTTCCTGGAGATGCATTTTGATGAACAAGGTTTTTTGCAGCTTGGCGACAGGGCAAGGATTGCCGGCGGGTCAGGCATCGCGCGCGAGCTGATCGTTGCGGCGGTTGACCGCACAAAAGGAATTGACCTGGAAAATCACGACTTTTCGATGACTGTTGCGTTTGCGCGACTGGCCAAGCCTGTCGAATACATCAGCAGGATGTCCGGGGCAAGACTTGAAGTTTTCCCAGTCGAAATAGATTTCAGCGATTTCACGCATCTGCGGGGCGATCGCGCGGTCATCGAAGCTTTCGACATTGGCTTTGTCGTCATGCATGAACTTGCCCATGCGGCGCTGGGATTACGCGATGCGCTGGTCAACAATCAGGAACCCGGCGAATGCGAAGAGTACATCAATCTGATTCGTCGCGATCTTGGAATCCCCGAACGATTAAGCTACGTTGCCAAAACATTTGGCAGGCATCAGTTTGCATCTCAGAAACCCATGCAACTCGCCGAACTTGTTTTCGCCTACAACGCAGGCGAAAACAGAGCCAAACCCAAACTGCTGAATTTGAATTGGGAAGCTGAGCGAGTAGGTGCGGTCAGACAGGCTGAATACAAGCCACCGACTCTTGCGCCAAAGTCACAAGCGGCAATCGCGCCGTAATCACTTGGTCATTTTTTGCGCGCATACAGGCGCATCACATCGCCGAGGTTCAGCCTGATTGTGCGGCCATCCAGATTCCGTTTTCGGCTGATGGCCGACAACAGGCGAGCCGTCGGCTGGTGATACCGGCCAATGCGGCTGATGAACAATCGCATGCTCATCAACTTGCCAACATTGTGCAGTTCGACAACTTCAAAACCCGCCTCTTCACACAGTCGCCTCAGCGTTTGAGGTGTGAAGAAGAAAATGTGATCAGGGATAAACTGCCGCCAGCGCGCTCCAAGCAGCCGAAACCAGATATTGGCAATGTTCGGCGTTTCAACCACCAACCAGCCTCCGGGTTTGACGATTCGATGAAGCTCCGCCATGTCAGCTCGCGGGCTGGGGAAATGTTCTATGACGTGATAAAGCGCGGCAACGTCAAAACTGCCATCGGCAAAATCAGCGTCGGTCAGAGCACCATTAAAACACTGCAAACCGCGTTCGCAGGCCACGCGGCTGCTGGCAGCATCTGCTTCAACACCAACAGTTTCAAACGAATCGCGCGCTGAAATCAGCATCTCTCCGGTCGAACAACCAACTTCCAGTAATCGCCCGGAAGAAACAAACCGCTTCAAATCGCTCAACCGTTCCTGGGCCATCAATTCCCGCCAGGGCTGTTCCCCTTGTTCAACCTGCGGCTCAACCAGCGAAAGTTCGCGCGCGCGTTTAGCCAGTCGAACCATTTCAGCGGTAACCTGATCACTGGCGGAATCCTTGGAAACAAATGCGGCAGGAGCGAGGGTTTTGGCTCGGATGGAATCCTTTTTCAAAGTTGAGCCTGGAAAACTGACGAAATACAAACCGCAGCTTTGACAATAGACAAGCGGTCCGTCCAGCCGATCCGTGGAGAGAATAAAATCAGTGTTGGTTGCGCCACAAAGATCGCAAGACTGAGAGTTGTAAATTGGAGGTTGAGAGTTTGAACTCAAAAGTCAGCGCCCTGCCTCGAAGCTTTCCTGATACAGTTGCAAGGTTTTTTCTGCCGCCGCTTGCCAGGTGAATTTTTTGGCCTGTTCAATTCCCTGCTCTCGCAAGCGCTTGCGTAAGCCTTGATCCTGGATGATCGTCAAAAGTGCAGATTCAATCGAACCTTGATCCATCGGGTCAATCAGCAGCGCCGCGCCGCCGGTTACTTCCGGAAGGCTGGAAACATTGCTGGTGACGACCGGCGTTCCACATGCCATCGCTTCGACCGGTGGCAAGCCAAAACCTTCAAACAATGAAGGATAAACAAATGCCGTTGCCTGGCGATACAACTTGGGCAAATCCGCGTCGTCAACGTAGCCCGTCAAAATTACATCCTCAGCCCAGCGCTGCCGTCTGATTTCGGCAAAGATTTCATCCGCCAGCCATAGCTTTCGTCCAACAATCACCAATTGAGGAGAGAAGTTTGGGACTTCACTTCTAAGCCGCGCGTATGCCCGAATCAATCGAACAAGATTCTTACGCGGTTGCAAGCTGCCAACGGCCAGCAGAAAGTCTCGGTCAATGCCAAATTGCTTGCGAACTTCATTCGCTTCATTCTGCGTTAACGCTGAAGTGAAATGCGATTCGACCCCGTTGTACGTGACGGCAACCTTTTCCGGCGCCAGACGATAAGTTCTTAGCAAATCCCACCGCGAATATTCCGAAACCGTGGCAATCCGAGCGGCTCTTTGCGCTGTGCGGCGAACCGTCAGCTTCAATTGAAACGAACCTCGCCGCGTAAAAGTCTCTGGCATATGCTCAAACGCCAGATCGTGAATTGTGGCGACGACTGGCACTGGGCAAAACGGCGGCGCTGTATATTGCACGTGCAGCACGTCCACGGGATGTTGCCGTAACTCGTAAGACAGAAACACCGGCACGCGCACCAGCGGAGTGGGCTTTGGCAACAACCGAATTTCAAAATTCGCATGACGCCGGGCAAATCCATCCTGCCATTGCGCCGCAGCTTCCGCTTCGGCCAGATAAATCGTGTAACGATTCTGGTCGTCCAGCTTCGCCAACGCCCGGATCAATCCACGAATATAAGTTTCATTTCCACCTTGCTGCGCGCCGATGGCGTGAGCATCAATTCCAATGTGCATTTGTAATTAAGTGGCTTAAGGTGATGGATAAAGCTCATCCGCTTTCAAGCCGCCTGATTCTCCTATTTCCGGCTGGTTAATTTATCCAGCGCTGCCTGCGCCGCGTCATAATAGTCAAAGCGCCGTTCATCGGCTTTAAAAGCGGCAGAGTGATAAATGCGGCGTCCGTTGACGACTTTGGGGCGATGCTTCATGTGCAGCATTTCGTGATACATCACAAACTCGACCAGCAATTCCGGAACTTCCGCACTATCAAGCAACCGGCTGATGACAATGGTGTCATGAACGTAATCGTGATGGCCGAGTATTCGCTTGCTCTTGCGGGCGCTCCAGGTAAGCGTCACTGGAGGAAGCTCACTGTTGAAATAACGCCGATTGAGCCTTGCGTAAAGTTGATCCAGGTTGAATTCGCGCCCAACGGAACTGCCAATCTGTTTTCGGCCACGCTGTCGTTTGGCCAGATCGGATTGCCGCTGGACTTCCGGGTTATAGGCATACTGGCGATAAAGATTTTGATACTCGCTACCGATGCGTTTGTTAAATAATTTGCCGACCAGGATAAATGCCAGCGCACGATGCACCTGGGAAGGCGCGTCGCGCATAATGTCAGACAAACGCACATAAATCCGTTGATTCCGGATGCGAATCGTATGATTCAATCCGGCGAATTGATAAAACGCGATATGGATTTCCGGCTGATCGGTACGTCTGGTGATCTGACGAAAAGCATCGGTAAAATGCATTTTTAACAAACTTTCGCCTGCTATCATAACCCGCTACCTCAGAAACAGTCTCTGTGCCGCCGGGCTTCCTTACCATAAAGACTTGAACCATTTGGGCGCTGAATTGGGAAGCCATCCAGAAGCATCGCCCGCCATGCTAGGGACTCAACCAAGCCTACGTCAACCTTTTGTTCCAGAGGGCTTTTGGGCAATTGGCTTTTGGGAACCTAAGCAGGCTTCGTGGTATTCTCCGGCTATGCGGAGCAGAAAACCTGAAACGAGCCTTTTCCCTGAACTGGAAGCACCGCCGAAAACGCGTGCGAATTCTGCTTCCACGGATGCCACCGCACCGCTCGCCGAGCGTATGCGCCCAAGGACACTTGAAGAATTTGTCGGTCAGGAACATCTGCTGGCTACCGGTAAACTCTTGCAACGGCTGATCGAAGAGGATCGGCTGACTTCCTTGATTTTCTGGGGACCACCCGGCACCGGCAAAACGACGCTGGCACAAATCATCGCTCAGCGCACAGCTTCGGACTTTGTTCCGTTTAGCGCCGTCACCTCCGGCATCAAGGAAATCAAACAAGTCATGGGTGAAGCCGCCGAGCTGAAAATCAAGCTTGGACGCCGGACAGTGCTATTTGTGGATGAAATTCACCGTTTCAACCGAGCGCAGCAAGATGCTTTTCTGCCTTACGTTGAAAACGGCACGATCATTTTGATCGGAGCGACGACGGAAAACCCTTCGTTTGAAATCAATTCGGCGCTGCTTTCGCGGCTGAAAGTTTTTGTTCTGAATCAACTGACCGAAGACGAAATCGTCAAAATTCTCAATCAGGCTTTAACCGATTCCGACCGAGGACTCGGCAAACTGAACGCTGAAATCAGCGAAGAGCAATTGCGAAAACTGGCGAGCTTCACTGGTGGCGATGCCCGAACAGCATTGAATACGTTAGAGTTAGCGGCTCTTTCGGCCAAGCCTGATGCTGAAAACCGGCGTGCAATTACCGCAGAAGATTTGCAGGAAGCTTTGCAGCGGGCATCGGCACTGTACGACAAAACCGGCGAACAGCATTACAACCTGATTTCGGCCTTCATCAAATCCATTCGAAATTCAGATGCGGACGCAACGGTTTATTGGCTGGCGCGAATGATCGAAGGCGGCGAAGACCCAATGTACATCGCTCGCCGCATCGTCCATCACGCTTCCGAAGACATTGGCCTGGCCGACCCGCAAGCCTTGCCCATCACCGTGGCTGCCATGCAAGCGACTCATTTGATCGGCATGCCCGAAGCCAAGTATGCACTTGCGGAAGCAGCGATTTATCTGGCGAGTGCTCCCAAATCGAACAAAATCGCGATGGCTTACGAAACCGCTGCCGCAGACGCTCGCGCTACGCAGGCCGAACCCGTCCCGCTTCACCTGCGCAACGCTCCAACCGGTTTGATGAAAGGCTTGGGTTACGGCAAAGATTACAAATACGCTCACGATTTCGAAGACGCGAAAACAGATATGATTTGCTTGCCGGAAAAGTTGAAAGGCAAGACCTATTATCAAGAGTAATCGAGAATCGGTAGTCGCCGCCCGATACGGCTACTGACTACCATCTTCCGACTACCAACTACTCAAAACTTATGGCTGTACAATTTGATCTCAGAGGAAAAGTAGCACTGGTTACGGGCGCAAGCTCGGGCATTGGACGCGAAACTTCGCTGGCGCTGGCTCGTAATGGAGCGGCGATCATCGTCAATTACCATCGCAACGAAAACGGAGCGATGGAAACGGTAGGGCTGATCCAAGCCATGCGCCGGAATGCCATTGCCGTCAAAGCCGATGTGTCCCAACGCGTGGACGTTCTGCGAATGATTGGTGAAACCGTGGACAACTTTGGCGGGCTGGACATTCTGGTTAACAACGCTGGCAGTTTG
The DNA here is from genome assembly GCA_964639915.1 of uncultured Heliomicrobium sp. Classification (GTDB taxonomy): domain Bacteria; phylum Acidobacteriota; class Blastocatellia; order RBC074; family RBC074; genus RBC074. Next base: position 16 of record CAZXHW010000534.1, on the reverse strand, counting down.
ATCAAGCTTGTTCCCA
>CAZXHW010000533.1:0-6013 GCA_964639915.1 uncultured Heliomicrobium sp. | reverse complement strand
ATCTTCGGCCATACGCTTCAGTTGCTTTTCTTTTACTGTCCCATCTTCTACCCATCCATTGCGAACCTGAGCGCTGACGGTAGCTCCCTGGGTTTGAATCTTGTTTTTCAGATTGTTGACTTCGCTTTCCAGTTGTTCCAGTTCTTTGCGCTTCGGATCGAACTCAGAAGTGAGGGCGTCCATTTTTTCCTTCATCTCGTTGATGCCGGTGCGGAAGCGCGCGGTGTTGATGTAAGCAAGTTTGCCTTCAGCGCCTGTTCCACCTGAAGGAGCAGACGTGGCAGCGGGAGCGGCTCCGCCCGTATTGGGGCGTGACGGCGGCACCTGGGTTTGCGCGAACGCCGACAACGAAAGCACGGCGATGATGGCGAATGCAGTAAGTAGTTTCTTCATGTTCTTCAACTCCTAAAATTTATATGGGCGGGTTCGCGCCCGAAACTTGTTGTAACGCACTGAGAACTAATTGGTTTTTGCCGCCGCTCCTGCGGGAGCCGGATAAGCCTTATTGTATTCCTTCATGAAATCTTCGGTGATGTTGGCTTTTCCATCGGCATAAACAACGACTCCGGTTTCCTGCAACTGCCGACCGTCGAAGACGAACGCAATGCCGAGTTTCTGGCAGTACTGTTCCAGAAACTTGCCCAATTTTTCCTTAATGGGGCCGGTTTCTTCTTCTTCGCGTTTGGCAGCGACGGTCTGCGAATCTTCCACCAACCGCTGGTAGGCTCGTTTGCCTTCCTCAAGCTCTTGCTGGAGTTTGAGCGCCTGTTGTTGTGTCAGCTCTTTGCTTTCGCTCAGCACTTTTTCCTTGGCGCCCAAAGAATTTTGCATGGCTTCCAGTTCACGATAGCGCGGCGCAAATTCGGTCTGCAGCTTTTCGTATTTGATTTTCAACTCTCCGATGCCGTCACGAAACGCAAACACGTCAATAACGCCAATTCTGGTTTTTGCCGATGGCGCTGGTTGAGCGCCTCCCGTTTGCGCGATCGCCGCCCCCGTTGCGGCCAAAACCAGGGCAAGTGTCAATATAAGCTTGGTTTTCATTCTCGGTCATTCTCCAGTCTATTCTGTGGTGGTAGGTAATTGGCGGTTAGTCGTTGGTGATTGGCGCACAGGTTCCGCCAGCCACTCACTCAACCATCAATACCTTTTAGAAGGTTCGTCCAACGCTGAAGCGCATCACGGTACGGCGCTCAAGGAACAATACAGTTGGATCGGTAATATCTGTTTTTGCCTGTGGGTTATAGGCAAAGATCAATCGAAACGGCACGTTGATGACAGGCATTTGAATACGGAATTCCAGACCCATCGAAGAGCGCAGGTCGGAAAGGAACTTCACGTTTTGCTCAGAAGCCCGGACGATGCTGTAATCGCGCGAATCACCCTGAAGGAAGATTGTGCGATAACCAATCGCATTGCCCAGAATGTCGCGCGGGGCGCTGGCCAATTCTTCCGAGGATGCAACACGGCCAGCCGGATTCAAGGTTACTCCTGATGGCGTAATCGTTTGATTGATGAAATTTGTCGTCGAAAGCTGATCCTTATATTTGCGCGCATTGAATGCCGTGCCGACATCCGCAAACGCCGCAATTGACAACACGCTGAACACCGGAATGCGATATTCCAGATTGTAAATGAACTGTGTGTCACCTCCGATAGGAGTGTAAAACCGTCGCGCGTTGAGAACGTTGCAGCCGATGGCCGAGTTGGGTGATTCAGTACAGGTTCCACCCGCGGTCGTTGTGCCCGGCGATTCAAAGGTATAGTTACGGATCACGCTGTCGGCAACTGTTCCCGCCGGAGCGTCAATCAGCTTGGTGGAGTCTGCCGGATCAACCACTTTCGCCACAACATTTTTAGTCGAAAGGTACGAATCCGCCGGAACCACAGGCGAAATCGAGCGGAAGTTATAACCGCGAATATCGTATTCTCCACCAAGGAAGAAACGTTCGAAGAGCGGGATGCCGCCGACAAAGGAAAGTGTCTGGGTCGTGAACGGCGTGCCGAATGTCCGAATGTGGTCAGCGCGAAGACGCATCGCAATCACATGCGGTTTGTCAGTCCGTTTTCTGAACACGGGCATAAAGCGCTGATATTCCAGTGAAGGCGAAAACGTATTCACATCACCACCCAAAATTCCGCCTGACAGCGAAAAGCCCAAAGACAAGCTCTGACCATTGGTCGGATCAAGATAGGCATTCTTGGTGTTGAAATAAATCGTCGGCGTAATGCGGCTGGTCAGAATCTTTGGTTGCGAGAAGGTCACCGGAATATCGTTGGTCGGATCGGCGTCCGTGTTGACCTTCGGGTCCTCGATGCTGCTGGTCGAAAGCGAATACGACAGCCCCAACCGGGTCGAGCGCGCAAACTGCGGGAATTTGCGAGTGAAGATTGCCATCGGCGACGAAATGCTGACTGACCCGCCAGCCGACCGTTGGGTAAACAGCGTGTCAGCGTCAATCGAAGATAACCCGAAGAAGCTGGCCTGAAGCGCCTGATTGGCCTGGGCAAAGTTGAATCCCTGGCCCACGTAAGCGTATCTCGTCGCAAAGAGTTGAAATCCTGCCTGAATCGGCTTTCCGAAAAGATAAGGCTCCGAAAAAGAGAATTGCGCGGAAAGCTGGCGGTTGCCGCCCGAAAGAGAGATGCTCAAGCCTTCGCCATATCCCAGCAGGTTGTTGGTGGAATATGTCAATCCAAAGAAGCTGCCCGCGAATCCGGACACGCCGCCGTTCAACTGAATTTCCTGACGGCCACGCTCTTTGACCTGAAGATCAATGTCCACGGTCTGGTTGCGGTCATCAGTTCGCGTAATGGCGTCTTTGTCTTTGACTTCCTCGAACAAGCCCAACTGATTCAGGCGCAAAATCGAAAAATCCCACAGCCGTTTGTTGTATGGGTCGCCTTCGTTCAGGGCGACTTCGCGGCGCAACACAACGTCACGCGTATTGGTGTTGCCGATGAATTCCAATCGCCGCAGCGAAAATTGACGGCCTTCGTCAATTTCCAGCGTGATTTCGATTTCACCTTCTTCCGGCGTTTTGTCTATAAATTTGGGAATGAAGTCAGGAGAGGCTTGAATGTAACCCTGTGTACCGTAAAGGTCTTTGATGCCTTTGAAAACGTTTTCCTGAATCTTCTTGGAATCAACCCAATCGCCTTCTTTCAGGCCGGAAACGGCCTTGACGATTCCCGGCTGGAAAATCGTTACGCCCTTTTCTTCCACTTTGGTGATTTTGTAACGGCGACCGACTTCAACCGGAATGGTGATGCGCTTGCCGGGGCCGGTTTTTCTCAGACCCGGGATTGGCAGCGGGAACCCTCCAGAAACCGTTCCAGCGTCTTCCACCACGGGTTCGCCGATTTTGGCTTGCAGATATCCTTTGGAGCCCAGGAAAAAGCGAACGCGTTCCAGGTCATCCTGAAGCTTTTCTTTGAAATAGATGTCTTTCGAAGTGAAAGTGGAAATCAGGCCGGATTCCTTAACCAGTTTCATCGCTCCGCGCAACCGGCGTTGTGAAAACCCATCCCGGTCGCCTGTGAATTCAATCTCCTTGACGCGGACGCGGGGACCTTCGTCAACATCGAAAATCAATGCAACGGTGGTCGCCGAAATGTCCTCTACTTCGATGGAGACTTTCGCATCCGGATGGCCTTTTTCAGCCAGCAATTCTTTCAGCACGTTGCGCGCGCCATTGGCTTTGGCTGGATCGAACTGAGATTCCTTGCTCACCTGAACGCGGCGCTCTTTGAACCGTGTGAGAACTTCGCTTTCCGTGGCGGACTTCAGGTTGCGATATTGAAGGTCGCGGATAATCGGGTATTCCTTGACCTGAAATATGATGATCTTGCCACCGCGAGGGCCATCCTCCACATAAAGCCGTGTGCCCAGCGGATCGAATAAACCCATTTGCAAAATCGCTTGCAGATCGCGTTGAGCCAGATTGAGGTCAAACCGGTCTTGCGGCTTGCTCTGCACATAATAAAGGATAGACTCGCGGGGAATTCGGCGGTTGCCGCGAATTTCCACGTCCTCTACAAACACGTCCTGATTTTGTGAAAATGCTGGACGAACTGAAACGAGGGTTAAGAAAACGAGAATCAGTGCGCTTGCCAAAAAGGTAATGCGCTTGGTCATGAAGCTTCTCCACCTATGTTAATCGTTCAGGAGTTGGCGCTGTCCGAAATCCAATTTTTGAATTCTGTCGCCGCACACATCTACACTGCACAGCATCCAGAAGGTTCCGACAGACATTGCCTGGCAAATCCCAGTACAGGGAGCCAAAAAGCACGATCCCTGAACGATCTACATTGCCAAGATTGCAGTGCTAATTTTTAAGGTTGCGAATTATACGAAAAAGAATGGCGTATTGAATAGCCAATGGCCAAACTTGTCAACCGCCAGATTTTTTAGTCCGTGTGTAGAAGAAAAACACGAATTCAGGTTACCCCTGATGCATCAAAACTAAGAGCAAAAAAGATGGTTATTTAATTGAGTTTGCGGTTTTGGAGCGCCTAGCGCGACAACGCTTCACTGGATTCGCCCGGTTCCAAAGCTGGGGGCAACTCCTCCTCAGCCACAAGAGGACGAATGCCCAGGGCGTTATTATCCAGGTAAATTTCAAGCAACGACGCGCCTGCCAATTGTCCCTGGATCAACGCATCTGACAGAGGATCTTCGACGAATTTCTGCAAAGCCCGCCGCAGTGGGCGAGCGCCGTAGCTGCGATCCGTGCAGGTTTGTTCGACGACCCATCGTTTAGCGTCGTCTGTCAGTTGGATCTGAAGCTGGCGATGTTGCAGCGTCTGGTTCATCTGCCGAACAAGCATACCGACGATGCTCAACAAATCGTCGTCAGTCAGAGGTTCAAAAACAATGATTTCGTCCAACCGGTTGATAAATTCGGGATTGAACGTTTCACGGACGGCAGAAAGAACGCGATCTTCGGTTTTGCCTTGGGCGTCCCGAGCCGACGAGTGAAAGCCGACATGACCCCCCTTGCTGACAAAGCGCGCGCCGATGTTGGACGTCATAATGACAATGACGTGTTTGAAATCTACGGTATTTCCAAGCGAGTCGGATAGCATTCCGTCTTCAAAAACCTGCAGCAGAATATTGAAAATGTCAGGATGCGCTTTTTCGATCTCATCCAGCAGCAAAACCGAATACGGGTTGCGGCGAACGCGCTCAGTCAGTTGGCCGCCTTCTTCATAGCCGACATACCCTGGCGGGGAGCCGATCAGCTTGGAAATCGAATGCTTTTCCATGAACTCCGACATATCGAATCGGATCATGGATTTTTCAGAACCAAACAGAAACTCCGCCAGGCTGCGTGCAACTTCAGTTTTGCCGACACCGGTCGGTCCCAAAAACAGGAATGATCCCACAGGGCGATTCGGATTTTTCAGCCCGGCGCGTGAACGCCGAATGGCGCGCGCCAGCGCTGAAATAGCCAAATTCTGACTGACGATTCGATTGTGGAGTTCGGCTTCAATCCGTATTAGCTTGGTTGTTTCTTCTTCCTGAAGCGCCGAAACCGGAACGCCAGTCCAGCGGGAAATGACATCGTCAATGTCCTGTTTAACCACAAGCGCCGCGACATTTTCGTAATCAAGCGGTTCGTAATATTGCAGTGAACGCCGCGAACTGGAATAGACGCGGTCTCGATCGCGTGTTTCGTTTCTGTAATCGCCTCTGCTGGGAGTGTCGGAACGGAAATCGTTTCGATAATCCCGCGGCTCGCGATGCCAGCGGGGCGGCGTTGGCGTGTAGCCGCTTTCCCGTTGAACGCGCAGTTTGACGCGTGCGCCTGCTTCGTCAATGACATCAATCGCTTTATCCGGTTGAAAGCGCTCGGACAGGTAACGGCTGGACTGGTAAACGGCAGCTTGAATGGCTTCGTCTGTATAGCGAACGTTGTGGTACGACTCGTACCGATCTTTGACGCCTTCCAGAATATCAACCGTTTCTTGTTCGTTCGGAACCGGGACTTTGAAGGCCTGAAAGCGGCGT
>CAZXHW010000532.1:0-6014 GCA_964639915.1 uncultured Heliomicrobium sp. | reverse complement strand
CTACACGGCGGAAACCGAGGCGTTCCGTCGTCAAAAAAACAATGCACTAAAAATAAAATAAAAAAAAAAAATTTGGGCGGGGATCGGCGCGCATAAACAAAATGCCGACCATACGCTGGAAAAGATTCAGGTGGCTCGAGAATTGGGTGCGCAAGGTTTTGCGCTGTTTTCCTATGACAGTACGATCAAGGCATCGCCTGATATAAATCCCCAGGGAGACTACCTGGAGCGGGTTCGGCATGCGTGGCAGCCAGCATTGCCGACTTTATTGTCGCAATAAGCTGTTTACCCTGCATCTTTGTCTGTAAAGACTCAAAAAATTTTTCAATCCCTACTTGCCACAGTACGGCACTCATTCCAGAATACAACAGCTTTGCTAGGGCAATAAAAAACACAAACCCACGGCTGAGAGAATCCATTTCAGCCATGCTCAAATCAACTGAGATCCGCCATAAATTACAGGGACCAGTGCAATCAGCTACTTCAAGTTTGAAAGCATCTGGCAAGGAACCATCTGAACACTTTGTTCCCCAGTCATAAAACGAATGTGCTCACCCAAATAGAAGGAGCATTTATGAATCAGATCACTTACAAATATCAAAATCGAATAGGAATTTTAGCGATAGTCTTATCAATGAGCCTTGCTCTGGTTGCGAGTGGGCAAGAAATTACTGGCAGCTTATTGGGCACTGTGCGTGATGCAAACGGCGCCGCTGTGAATGGCGCGACGGTGACCATTACTGACGCGGAAAAACGGGTTGTTGTTCGCGCCGTAACCACCAATGAAGACGGCCAGTTTTCAGCCCCGTTACTTCAGTCGGGGTTATATGAAATCTCTGTGGAAGCCAACGGCTTCAAAAAACAGGTTGAACGAGGCATCAAGCTGGATTTGAATCAGCGCCGCACAGTGGATTTTGTTTTGCAGATCGGCGCGATTTCGGATGTTGTTACGGTGGAATCTTCGCCGCTAGCGGTTGAATCATCAACACCCACGTCTTCGTCATTGATCAACGGCGATCAGGTGCGCGAACTTTCGCTTAACAATCGCAACTGGGTGCAGTTGGTGGCCTTGTCTCCTGGAGTCACAAACGATCTGGCGGATCAGGTTTATGTTGGAACGACAAATCCCAGCGGCCAGGCCAACACGATTAATATCTCGGTCAATGGCGCGCGAAGCAGCCAGAATACCTTCACGGTTGACGGCGCAGATGTCACCGATCGCGGGTCCAACATCACCATTCAAGCCTATCCCAGCATTGATTCCATCGGCGAAATCAAAGTTTTGCGTAGCTTGTATCCGGCGGAATCGGGCCGTAGCGGCGGCGGACAAGTCAATGTCATTACCCGCTCGGGCGGGGCGACGTTTCACGGCAGCGCGTTTGAATTTCTTCGGAATGAAGTTTTGAACGCAAACGATTATTTGACTAACAGCACTCTAAACCCAGCATTCGGACGCACTTCGGACGGCAAAGCCAGACGGCCTCCATTTCGATATAACAACTTTGGGTGGACGTTAGGCGGGCCAATTCCGCTCTCGAAGAAAATTTTTGGGCCATTAGGCTGGGACGATTCCAAAGAAAGGCTGCATTTCTTCTTTGCGCAGGAATTTCGTCGTGACCGCCGCGCCGCACCCGCTGCAACCGTTTCCGTTCCGGATTCCAATTTGCGGCAAGGAATCTTTCCATTCCCGGTTTGTATCAATCGTCCGTTGCTTGGTGAAAATTCCTGCACAGGGCAATTCATTCTGCCGGCCAATACGCCGATTCCTGCCAGCTTTTTAAGCCCGGCGGCGGTGGGATATTTGAATGGCGTTTATAACAAGCTGCCCCTGCCGAACAGCCCGACAGTGGCCAATCCCTTTGGCCTGGTTACAGCAATTCCGAACGTCGCGGATTTCCGGCAAGAAGTTTTGAAAATTGACTACACCGTCTCACCTCGCTGGAATATGTATTACCGCTATGAACACGATGCAATTCCGACAGTTGACGGCAACGCTTTGTTTTCCAGTGGTTCCGGCCTGCCAGGGGTTTCAACCACAAAAACCAATTCGCCTGGTCAAACGCACACCTTCCAAACCACCGTCACCATTAGCCCGAAGCTTTTGTTCGAAGGCCGCTACAACTATGGATATGGCGCAATCCTGAGCGAGAACGTTGGGCTGCTGGCGCTGACGAATACGAATGTTCCGATCAATTTGCCGTATGCAAATACGCGCGATCGTGTTTCCACTGTCACGGGGAATGGCTTCACCGGACTGACAAGTTTCGGCCCGTACGACAACTTTTCGTACAAGCACAACTTCACGGGCAGTCTGACGGGAATTTTTGGGAGCCACACGCTGAAGGTCGGCGGCGTTTTTTCGAATTACCGGAAAAATGAAAACGCGTTGGTCAGTGGTGCTGCCGGAAGCAATGAAGGCACATACAGCGCATTTGGAACCACAACTCCCACAGGGCTGACCTTTCCGCAGAATTACACCACGCCGAATGGCACAGTGTTGCCGAATGCCATCACCTTGGCGGTTTCTCAAAACCTGCAACGTTGGGCCAACTTTCTGGTTGGAAACGTGACGACCTTCACGCAATCCCGTTTCGACTATACGGCTGATTTGCGCCAAAAAGCGGTGGAAGCTTATGGGCAGGACGAATACCGGATAAAGAGCAACCTGACACTTTATTACGGTGTTCGATATTCCTATTTCCCCTCGCCATATGACAAGAACGGACATCTGTCGAACTTCGATCCATCGCTTTACAGCGCGTCAAGTGCGCCGCAGGTTACCGGTGCAGGCAATCGCATTGCGGGCACGGGAAATTACTGCAACGGCGTCATCGTCAATTCGCAAAACTTCCAAACTGGCCCGTCGGCGTTTAACTGCACGCCTACGGTTTCGCCGTATGGCAAATACGTTATTGACGTTAACAAAACTGACTTTGCCCCCAGAATCGGCCTGGCCTGGGATCCATTTAAGAAGGGAAAGACTTCAATCCGCACAGGCTACGGCATTTATCACGAACAGGTTTTGGTCGGCACGTTCCTTCAGAACGTCGGAACCAATCCGCCCTATCAAGAAACTGTCAGCGGTACAAATGTGCGGCTTGATAATCCGGGAGCTTCGATTGTCGCCGGAGCCGCAGTCCAAAGCTTGCGCGCCGTTCAGACGGACTGGCATACGCCGTACATGCAGCACTGGTCCCTGGATGTTCAGCAGCAACTTGGCAAATCAACTTTGTTTTCCGTGGGCTATTACGGTTCAAAAGGAACGAACCTGATTGGCATCACTGAACTGAATGATCTGCCTCCGGGCAAAGCGCTTGGTTCGATGTGTGCTCCCGGCAATGGATACACTGGGCAAACACCGGCTCCTGCATTGGTTCCATGCCAGTCTGCCGGATACGCGTTCCGCAACGTTGCCACGGCAACCGGAAATCCAAACGTGGTTGGCACGACAACCTTTACGGACTTGCTGATCCTGGATCAACTGCGTCCATATAAAGGGTTCCGTTCCATTGCCATTATCCAGCCCCGGTACAATTCGAATTACCACAGCTTGCAGTTTTCGGCACAGCACCGGTTTTCGGACGCTTCAACGGTCAACGTGGCTTACACCTGGGCGAAGAACCTAACAGATAGCCAGAATGATCGGTCGGCTTCGCCGCAAAATACTTACGATATTAGAAGCGAGTATGCGCGCGCGGCGCTGGACCGCAGGCATGTTTTGGTTATCAGTTATGTCTATCCGCTTCCATTTTTCCGCGAACAACAAGGCTTTGCGGGGAAAGCGCTTGGCGGATGGCAGGTATCGGGAATTACCAACGTCCAAACGGGATTGCCCTTCACCGCGACCACGTCGAATCTTGATTACGCTGGTCTGGGACTGATCAACGCAAATCCGGCTGCCAGGCCGAATCTGCTTTGCGACCCGAATGATGGCGCTCCACATACAGCACAGCAGTACTTCAACACCGCCTGCTTCCAGACAAATCCGCCAAATACCGGAACCGGTTCAACGGGTTTGCCAACTTCTCCGGGTACGGCTGGTCGCGGCGTGATTAAGGGACCCGGAACCACGCGCTTTGACTTCACGCTTTCCAGAACCGTGATTTTCAAAGAGAGCCTGAAGCTGCAACTGCGCGGCGAAGTTTTCAATATTTTCAATCACACGAACTTTAGAAGCTTCACCAGCACGAATGTCACCAGCACGGCCTTTGGCCAAATTGGTGCCGTTCGTGACCCACGCACGATGCAATTGGGAATCAAGCTGATCTTCTAACTTCTGACAGTTTCTATTGGAAACAGGACAATCTACGACCGATGAACGCCATTTGGCAGTTTGCAACTTGGCATTCATCGGTCGTACTCTTTTAGGCAGTGAGTCAACGTCTTTTCAAATCCTGAGTAGTTAAATGTGGACTGAAGTTGGTTATGCGTTGCAGCGGCGCGACCGGCTTCAAAAGCTGACTTGAAATAGGGAGTTTATGAAGTTCGTACTACAGTTGATTGTTCTGTTGAGTTTAGCGGTGCCAGCGATGGCGCAAACCGCCAGCCCGGGCAAATCTCCGGCGGTAATCGCCCGCGAGCAATCGCAAGCGGTCGTCATTGTCGAAGCTCTGGATGATCGAGGAGGCGTTATCGGGCAGGGAAGCGGTTTCATCGTCACTCCGAATGGCGCAATCGTCAGCAACCTGCACGTCGTTCAAGGCGCAGCCATGTTGCGCGTCAAACTGCCGAGCGGCGACGTTTACAAAACATCTGACCTGATTGATGTGGACGACGCCAAAGACATCGCCATCATCAAGATCAAAGGATTCAAGCTTCCCACGGTTAGTCTGGGGGATTCCGACAAAGCCGAAACCGGAGAATCCATCGTTGCCATCAGCAGCCCTGAAGGCTTGGTCAATTCGCTAACCACTGGCGTGATCAGCGGAGTTCGTCGTCTGGACACCCACAGAGTTTTTCAAATCACTGCGCCCATCAGCCGAGGCAGCAGCGGCGGCGCGCTGTTTAACTCTAACGGCGAAGTTATTGGCATTGTGACTTACCTGCTAAAAAGCGGTCAGAACATCAATTTTGCGTTGCCGATCAACTACGCCCGAGGAATGATCAGTGACCAGGTGACAGCTTCACTGGCGAAATTGCACCCAGTTGCGGTTCAGTCGCCGATTCAACGGGAACCTGAAAACAAAGCCAACGAGGTTTACAACCCGGATCAACCGATTCAAGAACAGATTGTCGTTGCCACGCGTGGCAAGCTTGGGCAGACCCAGCAATTACCGGTTTTTGTGCGGCCGGATGAAGCCCTGGCGCTGTTTAACCGTCTGGTTGAAGGAATCGGTTTGTACGATTACAAAGGCGTGGCTGAGCTAACGCGAACTGCCGCGATGGTAAAAACCAAAGACACAGACGATACAGATGAGTACACAGTCAAATACTTAAGCTTCCACAACGGAATGACGATTGGCTTTAACAAGCCTGACCGCTTACTGACCAGTGTTGAATTGCTGGTTACCTGGACGCTGGAAGAGGTCAAAAACACTTTCGGCGAGAAGTTTAAGAAACGCACGTCCGGCAACCAGCAGATTTTAGAATTCAGCAAACAACCTCCGGGTCGTCAGTTGATCGCTGTGATGGACGGAAATGGCAATGTGCGGTCCGTCAGATTTTCCAAGACGAAATGAGATGAAAGTCAGAAGGCTTGATGCATGTCAGGGGTCAAGCCTTTCCTCATCGCGGCTTATAAAGCGCGTAAATTGTTTGCCGCCTTGTCCCGCCAAAACCAAACCACGAACGATCCAGAATGCGTCCTTTCAACGAAAAGGATTTTGAATACAGATTAACAAATCCCGCCATTTCAAAGTCCGTCGCGTTCAAGCCGAATTCTTTCGGTCCCGCGAGTTCATCCCAAATGACCATTGTTCCCGCCGGCAGTTCGCGCAGGGTTTTGAAGTCACTGTCACGGTCGCGCGTGAACGCCGGATTTTCCCAAGGATCACGGTCGAACAGAATGCACGCAT
>CAZXHW010000531.1:3982-6030 GCA_964639915.1 uncultured Heliomicrobium sp. | reverse complement strand
GTCGCAGTTTACGATGCTTGCCGCAGATTGACTTCAACGGATTGGTTCCTTACCCTCGCCGCGCTTTACCCTCTTCGTTATGCAAACCGTCGTCATTAAATCCGCAGTTTTAACCGCTGTTGCCGCCATCGCTGTGGCTGTTATGGTCTTTGCTTCGCAGCCGACTTACCGCGGCGTCAGGGCAGGGAAGGCGGACGCCGATTATCTGGATTCGCAAAAATGCCTGGCTTGTCACTCTGATCATTTCGCTTCGTGGCGGCGAACTCATCACAGCCGTATGACGCAGGAAGCCAGGCCGGAAACTGTGCAAGGCGATTTCACGCGCGACAATTCGTTTGAATATCTGGGCGTCAAAGCAAGGATGGAGCGAAGTGGCGACAAATTCTCGATGGCGCTGAACTTTGCTGACGGAAAGCGGCAGGTTTACCAGATTGATCGCACCGTTGGTTCAAGGCGAATCGAGCAATACGTCAGCCGCCAGGGAGATCAGTATGTTCGATTGCCACTGGCGTATGACCTGACAAATCGCCGCTGGATGAGTTTGAACGGGTCGTTTTTTTACCCGGACGGCGACAATTTCTTTCAGCATCAGGCGGTTTGGGATCAGAACTGCGTGTTTTGCCACAACGTTAAAGCGCAGCCGCAAATGGACCCGAAAGCTCGCAACAAGTTTTCGACGGAAGTTGCAGAGCTCGGCATCGCCTGCGGAGCTTGTCACGGAGCGGCAGCGGCTCACGCGGAACAGGCTTCGTCGCCGCTGACGCGGGAACTGTGGCGAATGACTGACGCCGAAAAACAAATCATCAATCCCAGAAAGTTGGCGGCGGAACGTTCGATGATGGTTTGCGGGCATTGCCACGGTCAGCGTGTGCCGCAACCGATGGAGCGCATTCAGGAAATATTGACCAAAGGCGATCCGTTCAATGCCGGAGACGACCTGGCGAAGTTTTATCGCCCGGTAGCGCGAGACACCAAGATCGGCGAGTTTTCTTTTGCCGCAAGGTTTTGGCAAAACGGGTCACCGCGCCTGACAGCGTATGAGTATCAAGGCATTTTGCGGTCAGCTTGTTTTCAAAAAGGCTTTCAGAATGAGGGGCACCAAAACCGCATCAACTGTTTGAGCTGTCATTCCATGCACGAAGGCGACATCAAAGGGCAGATCAAACCCGAAAATCGAACCGATAAAGCTTGTTTGAGTTGCCACCAACAGTTCATGCAACCGGCTCAATTGGCTGCACATACGGGCCATAAAGCGGAATCCATCGGCAGCCGCTGTTACGAGTGCCACATGCCGCGCGTGGTTTACGGAGTGATGGCAATTCATCGCACACACGACATCACGGTTCCTGATCCGGGCTTGACGGCAACGCAGCTTGTTCCGAACGCTTGCAACCAATGCCATCTGGACAAATCTGTGAATTGGGCAATTGCCGAAAGCAAACGGCTATGGCCGCGAAGGTTTAGCAATGCGCAGCCGAGTACTGATGACATTTTCAACCAACCTGAAGGGTTGCGTGCATTGTTTGCCGGGGACGCTCTGACGCGAGCAATGGCCGCGGAAGCTCTTGGCGGCGGTGGAGCCATGAAGCCGGACGCAAATTGGGCGGCTCCGTTTTTGATTGAAGCCTTGAACGACAACTATCCGATTGTGCGGTTCTTTGCGGCAAATGGCCTGACAGTTTTCAGCCAAAAATTGCCGAAGCCGGATTATCTGGCGCCGGAATCGGTGCGATTGTCGGCTGTTGAACAATGGTGGGCGCGGTATCCGCAAGCTCGTCAGCAGGTGTTTTCTTTGGCGGCAGGGTTGCGCACGCGGCGCATCAACATTGATGTCGAAGTTGGAGAGTGAGATGTCAAAAGGAAATCCGGAAAACGATACAACATCACTGCTGCGGCAAGGCTGGGCAAGCGTCGCCGTATGGATGACTGTCGGGCTGTTGCTGGAAGGTTTGCTTGGTTACAAAGCGCCGAGTTATCTGAGCGATCCGCAGCGGCGCGAACTGTTTCGGCTGGCGCATTCGCATGGAACTCTGCTTGGGATAGTTTTG
>CAZXHW010000531.1:0-3972 GCA_964639915.1 uncultured Heliomicrobium sp. | reverse complement strand
GTGATTTTGATTGTCGCGGCTTTGACGGCTCAACGGTTCAGTTTGCCATCTCAGTTGCCGCAATTGTCTTTAAGAATCGGCGCAGTGATGATGCCCGTTGGATTTATGCTGGCTGGAGTCTGGCATCCTGAAGGGGATCCAGGATTAGCAATCTGGCTGGTTCCACCGGGAGCGCTGCTAGTGATTTTTGGCGTCGTGGCGATAACTCTTAGCTTAAAAAAGGGAAAGACCGGATGAACAGAAAATTCTGTCCATCCGGTCTGGTCAGAATTAAGGAATATCAGCCTGCGGCAATGGCTTCTTCCAGCGCCGCTTTCATTTGTTGCGGGCTTATCGCGGCGCTGAAGCCGACAAAATGTTTCTTTACCTTACCATCGCGCCCGATGATGATCGTTTGCGGAATGCCGTTGCGGCCATTCATCAACCCAACCTGCATTTGCGGATCCGCCCAGCCGATTGCGTAATTGATTTTGAACTCTTTGGAAAAGGTTTTGACCTTCTCTGTATCCATCGCCGGGTTTTCATTCGTTAAGCCGACGACTTCAACGCCTTTGCTTTTGTAGGTGTTCGCCATTTCGATCAAGTGAGGAATTTCCTGCCGGCAAGGACCACACCAGGTCGCCCACAAATCTACCACCACTACTTTCCCGGAATAATCCGCCAGCTTTTTATTCCTGCCATCCAGTGTTTTGAAGCTGGCTTGCAGAACCGAAGGAGCCAGATCGGCTGGCAATTGTGGCGGCGCCTGCTGGGCAATTTGTGGTTGAGCCTGAGGAGTTATGACTTTTGGAGTCTCCTTCTCGCTACGATTGAAGAGCGTAGAGCCGATTGCGGCAACCAGCAACACGGCCGATCCAATCAGGCCAATTGCCATTGGTGACCAAGCCGACTTTTTCGGGATTTGTTGAGCAGCTTCGTTGTTTGAATTCATGACGTCTTAACTTCTTTGATTCTTTGGGATTTGGTTGAACTCGACGGGTTTTGTAAATGTCGAGTCCGCATTGGTTCGCGGAATTTGGTTGGAACCGAGCGTTAGCATAGCTGTTGCTGAAATTGTCAGCAAGCCTTTGACCCAAAATTGAAGCTACAAGAAGAGGAATTTCCAGCGCTAGGCAGTGTCAAATTTCCAAGAACCTTCTCCAAATGTTTATTAATTTCGGAGAGTTTTCTCCAAATGTTTATTGACGGATTAAGCCCATGAAGAGTAGATTCCAAGCCGTTAGTGAAATGTCCTCATATTCAGCGGCTGTCTTTAGACAAAGTTTTATTGGCAAGCGCCTCACAGCGCACTCATTGTTTCAGGCTGCTGACCTACAGATTTCACTGGCACTCCCCCAGACCGCTTTGGCAATATTTGCGATATACGATGAATTCTTAAAATCCCGATTTGCTCGAAGATGCTTCGCAACAGAATTGTGAAGTAATGGATGTCATTGGCCGAGCGCTGCAATTATCAATCGTTTAATTACTAGGGAAGAATTCTTAGGGCTTCTCACAGTACCAACCCGATCCACCCTTTCGCTCAGGAGGAAGTTATGATGCGACTCTCACGCAAGCTCACACACAAAGTGTTGGCGCTAACAACGTTAGTGCTTTCATTGGCTATTGCAGGCTGGCAAGCGCCAACCCTGATGGCTTATTCCAATCAAATGGCCAAAGCCGTTCGAACAAAGCTTGACCGCACACCCGCAAAAACAGAAGTCAAAGCTGCCACGATTGCGGCCGTTCCAATGCAGCAACTGACCAAAGAACAAAAACACGCCAAAATGAAAGAGTTGCAAGCTCAAATTGCCTCTTTGAAAGCCCAACCCGGTCAACAAGCAGCACTTAATTCAGCGATGGCTGAATTGCAGCAGCTCTCCGACAGTTTGGGCGGTGACCTTCCAGCGAATGAAGGGCCATCCGCTCCGTCGCAGAGTGGCGCTGTCGTGATTGGAGTGATTCCGCCTGCTGGAACTGGGTGTGTAGTGTCAAGTAACGTTAGTTCCAACTCTACCCCAGTGACTATTCCAGGTGGTCCGGCTGTTGTTACTTCGACAATCGTTGTGGCGGGAGCGGGGCCATATCTTTGGGACGTCAATCTGCGGACTGCGATTACGCATACTTTTCCGGGCGATTTGGACATCACGTTGACCTCTCCTGCGGGGACAGTGGTCACACTGACCACAGATAACGCAGGAACTAATGACGACGTTTTTAATGGTACAGTTTGGGATGATGACGCAAATCCCGCCGGACAAGTTCCTTACACCACAAACAATGGCCTGGTTACAGATCATGCTTACGCCCTTGGGGTATTAGCCTCACCACTCGTTCCAGAAGAAGCGATGGCGGCATTCAATGGCGAAAACCCGAACGGGACGTGGACGCTCACAATTTCGGACGATACGGCTGTTGACGGTGGCTCGCTCAACAATTGGGATCTGGAAATTTCGACGCTGCCTGCCGCCCCTATGACCGCGACAACCAGTGCCACTCAATCTACGCCAGTAGTTATTCCAGGTGGCCCTGCAGTTGTAACTTCGACTGTAGTCGTTGCCGGAGCCGGTGCGACGCTCAGCAAGCTAACCTTGTTGACAAATATTACCCATACGTTCCCAGGCGACTTGGACGTCACGTTGACATCGCCCGCTGGAACCGTTGTTACGTTGACGACTGATAACGCCGGAACCAACGACGATGTTTTCAACGGAACACTATGGGACGACGACGCCAATCCGGCGGGACAAGTTCCGTACACGACCAATGATGGCCTGGTTACCGATCACGCTTATGTGATTTCGACGCTTGCTTCACCGCTGGTTCCTGAAGAAGCAATGGGCGCTTTCATCGGCGAAAACCCGAATGGAACTTGGACGCTAACTATTTCAGACGACACCGCCGTGGATGGTGGGAATTTGAGTAGTTGGACGTTAAATGTGACGACAGCAACTTGCGCCTCGCCTTGCACGATCACCTGCCCGGCTAACATTACTCGGAGCAATGATCCGAATCAGTGTGGTGCAGTGGTCACCTACCCTGCGCCGACAACAACTGGTACTTGCGGCACGGTGACTTGCTCACCTGCTTCCGGTTCCTTCTTTCCTAAAGGAACCACGACGGTCACCTGCACGGCGACAAGCGCTCCGCAACCAACCTGCACCTTTACGGTAACGGTCAACGACACGCAACCGCCTGCGATCACTTGTCCGGCGAATATCTTCCTGGGAACAGCAGGGAATTCGGCAGTCGCTAATTTCACGACGACGGCTTCGGACAACTGTCCTGGCGTGACGGTGGCTTGCGTTCCACCTTCCGGTAGTAGCTTTAATGTTGGCGTGACAACGGTGACCTGCACGGCTACCGACGCATCAAACAACACAGCAACCTGCTCGTTCACGGTAACGGTTAATCGAGTCACTGCTTCGATCAGTGATCCGCTGGCCTGCACCGGGCCGGGCAATAAAGTGAACGTGACGTTGAACATCAGCAACAATGGCAACGTCAATCAAAACGTCGTTGATACGACTACGTTCACCAACCTGGTGGGGCTGCCTGGAACCTGTTCGGCGAATGTCGGCACCTGCACGGTGACGAACGCTGGGGTCAGTTACACAGGCACGCTGACGCCCGGACAGACGGCGACGATCACATATATGGCTCAGGTCAGCGATCTGGCTACAGCCGGTTCGCAGGTTTGCGCGAATAACTCTGTCACCTTCAACGGAGGCCCCGCGTTGGCTGTCTCTGCCTGCACGACAGTGACCTGCCCACCGGTTGGCCCTGGCGGAATCTTCCCGGCTTCGTCCGAAGCGGGCGATCAAAAGGCCGGATCAGTGTTGATCTACAACATCTACACCTCCGGCGCGACCAGCGGTAATACACAGAACACAAGGATCAACATCACGAACACGCATTTGACGTTGTCGTCGTTTGTTCACTTGTTCTTTGTGGCGGAAGGCTGCGCGATTGCCGATAGCTACATTTGCTTGA
>CAZXHW010000530.1:0-6036 GCA_964639915.1 uncultured Heliomicrobium sp. | reverse complement strand
ATGGTTCGGTGGGAATTTTCAGGGCGTAGTAGATCAACAGGGACGTCCTCTCACCATTTACGATCCGGCGACTACACGGACTGATGCTCAAGGCAACATCCTCCGCGATCCGTTTCCCAATAATATTATCCCGACCAATCGGATTAGCCCGATTGTCCAAAAACTCCTGGGTTTCCTTCAGGCTCCGAATATTGCTGGAGCGGCGATTGGGAACCAAAACTTAATCTTTAACGAGGTGTTTAAGAAGACAACACATGCCTTCGATACGAAGGTCAATTACAACATCAACGATAAAAACACACTGTCGTACAGGTTTAGCTTCCAGCAGCCCAAGGTCTTTCAACCGAGTGCCTATGGCATTTATGGCGGACCGAATTCCGGCGGCGGTTTCGGTGGCACCGGGAAGCAAAACACCATCAGCACGGCAGCCAACTACACTCATACCTTCAGCTCGACATTGATTTTGGAGGCGAGATTCGGCATCAGTTGGTACCACAACGTGGCCGTCACACAAGCGGATGGATTGACCACCTCCAAAGATATCGGAATTCCAGGCGTAAATCTTGATAACTTTACGAGCGGTCTGACGACAATCAACATCAGTGGATTCACAGGGCCTGTGCTGGGCTTTGTCAGCAGCCTTCCTTGGGATCGCGGCGAGAAGACTTATATCGGTTCCGGCATCCTGACTAAACTGTTTGGCAATCACTCGATCAAGGTCGGCGAAGAGATTCGCCACAACGCGGACAAACTGCTTCAGGTGCAGGATCAGGGAGGCGTTCGCGGCCAATTCAGCTACAACGGCGGGCGGACGGCGACCTCGGCGGACACAGTGGCGCAGAACTCGATTGCCAATGCCTTCGCCGCATTTCTGTTGGATCAGCCCAGCGGATATTCGCGTGATCTTGTGATCCTTGAGAATCCCGGCATACAGCACTACGCCTATTTCACGTACATCCAGGACAATTGGCAGGCGACCCAGAAGATGACGATCAACCTGGGGTTGCGCCATGAATATTACACGCCGTTCAGGGGCTTGGCGGACAAGGGAGGGCTGTCGAATTACAATCCCGTCAACAACACCGAACTTATTGCGGGGTACGGCGATATATCACAGAGTACTGGCGTCAAAGGGACGTGGAAAAACTTCGCGATCCGCAGCGGCATTTCGTATCGTCTTAATGACAAGACGGTCATTCGTGCCGGTTATGGGGAAAGCATCATTCCTTACCCGGATAACCGATACATCTTCAATTTCCCGGTCAAACAGAACAACCAGTTCACAGCTCCCAACGCCTTCACGGCTGTCGGGTCGCTGGCGACCGGCTTTGCGACGCCCACGATCTTTGACATCCCATCCAACGGCATCATTGACGCCAATCTGCCGATCTTGAAAAATTCCTCGCTTTATTCCATTCCCAGCGATCTGCGGGAAGGAAAACTTCACTCGTATAACGTGTCGTTCCAACGGCAACTGCCCTGGAGCTTTACGGTGGACGCTGCCTACGTTGGCAATTTCGGGCGCGGAATTATGGCGGAAATTGACCTCAACGCTGCGAACCAACTTGGGCTAGCGGCTCCGGGCAATGACAATGCAGCCCGCCCGCTCTTCCAGGCTTTTGGGCGAACGGCGTCAGTTACCACAAGGGTCAGAACGCATTCGAATTACAATTCGATGCAGATCAAAGTTGACCGCCGCTTCAACAAAGGGTTGCTGGTCACCAGCAACTACACGCTTTCACGAGCCATCACGGAAGGTGGAAATGGAGACGATGGAACCGGTTTTGATACGCCGGCTGACCTTTCGATTGATCGTGGCCGGGCTCCATTTGACCGGACACATGCGTTCACCACTAGCTTCGTCTGGCAAATTCCTTTCGCCAGCAAAACGAATGGCTTCGTTAAGGCAGCGCTCGACGGTTGGCAGTTGACGGGTATTTTTGATGCTCGCACTGGCACGCCGCTCGATTTCACAACCAACGCAACGAACCTACACGCGCCAGGCAATACCCAGCGTGTCAATCTCAATGGTGAGATCAAAATCCTGGGCAATTTCGGCCCGGGACAGTTGTGGTTAGACCCATCGGTCTTTTCCACCCCCGCAGCGACACTAGCCGGCAAAAATGGCGTTGCTTACGCTCCTTTTGGTAATCTGACGCGCAACAGCACCATCAACGGTCCAGGCTACTGGAATTTTGATAGCTCGATCTTCAAAAAATTCAAGTTCACTGAACGGCTGGGTGCGGAAATCCGGGCGGATGTGTTCAACATCCTGAACCATCCTAGTCCGGGCAATCCGGTTACCAACTTTGCCGCCACAAACTTCGGGCAGATCACTGGTGTTCAAAGCGGATCGCGACTGGTGCGTTTCGGCGCCAGAGTCACTTTCTAAACACTGAAATGGTGCTGCGGCTGCCAGGCAACGATTGTTTGCTTGCAGTCGTGGCACCATCTTCTGAATCATAACGAGAGGAATTTCGATGGATAAGAAATCAATTGAACGCAGAGATTTTATCAAGCAGGCAACAACAACCGCCGCCGCTGCCGCCTTGACCGCGTCGTCTTACAGCAAAGTGCTGGGCGCAAATGACCGTGTGCGACTGGCCATGATTGGTCCCGGCGCGCGTGGACAGGAAACCCTGAAGTACTTTCTGGAAGCGCCGAACTGTGAACTGGTCGCCGCCGCGGATGTTTACACGCGCCGTTTGGAAGAAGTGAAAAAGTTCAACCCAAACGTCAAAGGCTATGGCGATCATCGCAAGATGCTGGAATCGAAAGACGTGGATGCGGTGATCATCTCTTCGCCCTTACACTGCCATTCGCGCCACTTTCTGGACACGTTGGCGGCGGGCAAGGATATGTACGCCGAAAAAACCATGACCTGGTCCATCGAAGAAGCCGAAGCTTGTTTAGCGGCTGCGAAGAAAAATCCAAAGCGCGTCATTGGTGTTGGTCAGCAACACAACAGCGCAGGGTATTTTCAGGACGCCCGCAAATGGGTCAAAGACGGTTTGGTCGGCAAAGTCGCGCAAGTCGAATCGTGGATGAGTCGCAACACACCGCATGGCAAAGGCCAATGGGTGCGCCCAATTCCGGCAGATTGCAATGCACAAACCGTGAACTGGAAAGCATTTTTGAATGGCCGCCAGGATCGCCCCTTTGACGGCAACAAATTCATCAACTGGCGTTTGTGGTGGGAATTTTCGGGCGGCAACGTTACCGAAAACATGGTTCACCAAATTGGCTGGATCATCGGTGTGCTGGATCTGGGTGTGCCGACTTCGGCGTATATGTCCGGCGGAGTCTTTTCCGAAAAAGACGGGCGCGAAGTGCCAGATACGATCAATGTCATCCTGGATTATCCCAACGAAGTAACCGTCGCCTGGCAATCCACCTTCAGCAACAGCCGCTACGGACTTGGCTGTCGCATTCTGGGTTCGGACGGCACGATTGAATGGCTGGCCGGAACCACCGATATGGTCAGCGGCAAATCCGCCAGCGGTTGGACCTACGCGCCGGAAAAACTGAATCGGCCAACCGGCGAAATTATCAAAGGCGACGCTAAAGGCGATAACCATTACATCAACTTCGTCGAATGCGTGCGCTCGCGCAAAGAGCCGAATACACCCGTTGAAATTGGCTACCGTTCGGCGATTGCGGCGCACATGGCCAACCTGTCCTATCGTCGCAAAGAAAAGGTGACGCTGGATACGGCTCGTCAATCTGCGCGCAAATAAGTGTGTTCGGTACCTATCAGTTACGGCAGGCTTGTTTTAATCAACCTCGGAAAGGCGATGAAAATTCTGTCGCTTTTCCGAGGCTTCATTTTGAAGAGCTGCGATTTGTTTCCGCCCGCATCGCCGCCGCGATCTGTCCACCGTGGAAGCGGCCGTTTTCGATGAAAATCTTGCCGGTTTCTTTTCCCGCGATGACTACGCCCGCCAGATAAACGCCCTTCACATTTGATTCCATCGTTTCCGCCTCAAACTTCGGCTTCATGGTTTCGGGATCAATTTCGATTCCCAGCAAGCGCAGAAAGTCGTTGTCGGTGTGATAGCCGGTCAGCGCGAAGACGAAATCGTTCGGCAGTTCGGATTCTTCGCCGGTTTCCAGATGGCGAATGCGGATGGTTGTCGGCGTGATTTCTGTGACGATGGTATTGAAGTGGGCGGTGATTTCGCCATTTTTGATGCGGTTTTCGATGTCGGGCAGAATCCAGTATTTGATGGTCGGGCGCAGCGCGGCTTGGCGGTGAATGATCGTCACGCGCGCTCCGTGGCGGTACAGGTCAAGCGCTGAAATTGCTGCGGAATTCGCCGCGCCGATGATGGCTACGTCGCGGTCGTAAAACGGATGCGCGTCTTTGTAATAGTGCGAAACCTTGGGCAGGTCTTCGCCGGGAATGCCCATAATGTTCGGTTGGTCGAAATAGCCGATGGCAACGACGATCTTTTTTGACCGAAACTCGCGCCGCTCGCCGGTCATGACCATTTCGGTTTTAACCAGAAAATTTCCGTCCGATCCGCTGACGTTCAAAACGCGTTCGTACTGATTGACGCGCAGCTTGTAGGTGTCCGCCACGCGGCGGTAATACTTCAATGCTTCCTGGCGATTCGGTTTTTCGCGTTCGCAGACGAATGGCAAGTCGCCGATTTCCAGCAATTCCGGCGTCGTGAAAAAGACAAGCTGTGTTGGGTAATTGAACAGCGAATTGACGACACAGCCTTTTTCAATGACCAGAGCGCTGAAGCCCGCGCGCTGGGCTTCAATCGCGCACGCCAGCCCCGTCGGCCCTCCACCGATAACAATTACGTCAAACAACTCCATTGTTCATTTCTCGATTCGATGGTCTTCGTAAAAGAATGCCGGGCCACAGATCAGCAGAATTTGCATGGTTTCAGTGCCGGTATTCGTCAGCGTGTGGCGATGATGCCGAGGGATGTACACCGCGTCGCCCGCGCTGACTTCGCGCTGCTGGTCGCCGACGGTCATCAATCCACTGCCTTCGACAATGTAGTAAATCTCTTCCAGCACTTCGTGATGATGCGGAGGAACAGTTGCTCCGGGCGGCAATAACTCTTCCGCCAGCGAGCATTGATTGATCGGCGAAGTTGTTCGATCCATCAGCGGACGAATCTCCGAGCCGTGCGGTGTGTGGATGACGTTTGAATCTCGGCGATTAACGATCAGCATAACTGAAGAAAATTTGATTCAACGCAAAGTCGCCAAGTCGCCAAGCTGGAATGAAAGCCTTTTCCCTCTGTTTCGCTTTGCGTCTCAGCGTCTTGGCGTTAAAAATCCTTGGCGTTAGACAGAAGCCAAAACCTTTTCCAAAAACTCGCGGTTGGCTTTGGCGTTGGCGGCGGTTTCTTCCGGCGTCGCGCCAACTTTGACGCCTTCGACCATGATCGGGCCTTTGAATCCGGCAGCTTTCATCGCTTTGAAAACGCCTGCGAAATCTACTTTGCCGGTGCCGAATTGCGACATCACTTCGCCTTTGACCGCTGGGCAATCTTTGGCGCAGAAACCGGTCACGTGTTGGGCAATCGGTTTCAATTCTTCAATCGGGTCTTTGCCGGTGTAATAGATGATGTTTCCGGCGTCGTACCAAATCTTGAAGTTGCGATGATTGACTTCCTTGATCGCTTTCAGGATTTCGTCCGAAGATCCGCTACCTCCGCCATGCGGTTTCATCACCAGCTTGATCTTCTTTTCGTCTGCATACACCGCGGATTCGTGCATGACTTTGTAGTAATGCGCGTACTCTTCCGGCTTGTCCACGCCAAAAGTGAGGATGTACTGCAAACCCAGAAACTTGGCGTTATCAATCTGCTGGCGCATTTCCTTGACCGAGTCTTCAACCGGGATGTTGTGCCGCGAACGTAGCGCGCCCATGTTGGCGGTCAAGCCGTTCGCTGCCAGT
The DNA here is from genome assembly GCA_964639915.1 of uncultured Heliomicrobium sp. Lineage (GTDB taxonomy): Bacteria > Acidobacteriota > Blastocatellia > RBC074 > RBC074 > RBC074. Next base: position 113 of record CAZXHW010000530.1, on the reverse strand, counting down.
TTCTTTTTCAATGCGTCCAGATATTCCGGCTTGGCGTCCGCAGCGATGAAAGGTTCCTCGCGCGTACGGCTGAGCAAGCCCGTGGTTTTGTATCCGGCGGCTTTGATCTGTTT
>CAZXHW010000529.1:0-6039 GCA_964639915.1 uncultured Heliomicrobium sp. | reverse complement strand
CAATCATCTTTTTCGGTTCGGGAAAATTCTGCGGATGCCAGGTAAATTCGCCGTTGTGCGTGTTCCAGCCGGAAGGCGTGAAATCCGTGCCCAGGTAAATCAGTGCGTCGCAAGGCAGTTTCTTTTCGCGAAAGGTGCGCGCAACGGACATAATTTCATCCGGGCCGCCCAGTGTCCGATGCGATTGCAAGTAGCCGAAGGTCCACAGCGGTGGCAATTCCGGTTTGCCGGTCAGCCGAGCGTATTCGGCCATTACCTGCGCCGGTTCGCGTGCGGCGACGATGAAAACATCCAGCGGCAATGCGCCCAGTTGACTGCCAGCCAGTGCTCCCGCCACGCTGCTTTCCGGCCTGTCAGGAACGCGCGGCGTCAATTTGCCTCCCGGCCCGGTCAGATCAAATGCGCCGTAGGGATGATGAATGAACATTGCCCAGCCGCCCGTCCCGATCAGCCATTGAATTGGCACGCGCCCGCCGTGCGTTCGCAGTTTGTAACCGCCCTGCCCGTTGCGATTGGTGTAGGTTTCACCGCGCCGATCGAATTGCGGCCCACCCTGCCCGAAGGCCAAAATTGGTTTGTCGCCGGTCTGAAAATTCAAGACGCCGGTTTGTTCGTCCAATCGAAGTTGCTGTACCAAACGCCCGTCAGCGGCTTCGACGCGGACGGTCAGCGGCGATGGCGATAGTTTTACGCTGAGTGTGCCACAACGCACGGTGCGTTCTTGCGGCAGGGAAGTGATCCGTGCAACCGGCGCGGGCCAGGTTTGTGTTGCCAGCGAACCGTCTTGTTGAATGGGCTTCGGCTTGCCGTTTTCGATGGGCACAACGCTTAGCCGCACGGTTTGCGCGCTGACGGAAGTCAAAGATAACTCCACGGCCTTTCCGGTAATTTGGATGCCTGAGTTTTGAGAGAGAGGACTCAAGCCGGAAGTTAGAAGTGCTCCCGCGCCAGCGGAACCCAGACTTTTCAGCGAATCTCTGCGAGAGATCGGTTTGGTCATTGCATTGTCTCCTGGTAATCAGTCGTCGGATGCGGCGGTGCCCAGCATGAAGCGTCAGGCTATGCGTGGCCGTATCTATAGTCTTGTATTCGTTTAGGGACGGTTGGACAGGGTTAGCAGCAGGAAATTTAGCAGTAATAATGAGTCGGGTGACGGTTAATCTTGCTCGCGTTGTTGTTTGATGAACACCCTCATCTCGTGTCCGGCTTTGCTGATGTGCTGTTCCAGCATTTGGCTGGCGGCGTCGGCGTCGCGCTGGCGGCAAAGTTCCAGAATTGCCCGATGTTCGTCTTTGGCGTTGCGGTGCGCATCGCGCGAAAACAGGATGTGAAGCCGGATATAACGGTCAGCATTGTTGTTAATCGTCTGGATCAGCGACAGAGAGCGCGTCCGATTGGCCGCCGCGTACAGCGTGGAATGAAACCGCCAGTGCAATTCTCCCCACACATCAAAATCCGATTCGTCATTGAGCGCTTGTTCATACGCTTTCAGGGATTTTTCGGCGCGTTCCAAATCTTCATCCGTTAAACGAGGCACGGCTTGGCGCAAGGTGACACTTTCCAGCGCCGCGCGAATGTCGAACAACTCTTCAATTTCATCCGGCGAAAGCGCCGAAACCACCGCGCCGCGATGATCAATGATTTTGATCAAGCCTTCGGCTTCAAGTTGGCGAAATGCTTCACGCAAAGGAATGCGGCTGACATCGAATTCCGCAGCAATGGCGTGCTGTCGCAATTGTTCGCCTTCGCGAAGCTCGCCGCGCAGAATCTTGTCCCGCAAGCGGTCGGCGACGGCTGAAGTGAGTGTCTGGCGAGGAATTGCCTGACTGGAATTCAACCTTCCGTTGGCATTTTTGATGGATGTGCTCATGAATTTATTCGCCTCTGCATATATACCGGCTTGGGGACAGATGTGTTGATAACACAATGCTTTTGCAGCCTGCAAGCAAATGATGAACTGGTCTGACCGGAGTGTCTTGCAAAAATGAAAGGATGGTTGAATCGTATTAGGTTGATGGTTATGGCCTAACTTCGTGCATAGATCAAATTTCAATTGTGTGTATGGGAAATTCAACCACGGGAGCACGGGGCACACGGGGAAAACAAATCTTTTTCCCCAACTCTTCCCCCGTGATCCCTGTGTTCCCCGTGGTTCAAATCCGTATACGCATCTGCAAACCGATCTAGTGTTTTTCAGTTGCACGAGATTCAGAATGCTGGTGACTTGGCTCGGTGCCTCAAGATGCCGCCAAGTCGCCGCCGCTCTCTTCATCGTGCAGGATTTCGATTGGGTGAACATTGCGAATGGTCAACAGAATCAGCCCAAACGCCAGAACGTGAAACGTGCCCACAAACGCGAAAACCAGGCCGTAACCAAACCCGCTATCAAGCAGTTTGCCTGCTACCAGACTGAAAACCACGCCCCCCATTGCGCCGCCGAAACCGACCAGGCCCGCCACTGAACCAACCAGGCGGCGGGGAAAGATGTCCGCGGGAAGAGTCATCACCAAAGTTGACCACGACTGCTGACCGAAGAATGCAATGCTGAAAAGCACGATGGCCAATTCGACTGGCGAGTGCGTGACAAAGACAATCCAGGGCATGAAAGCTGCGCTGGCGCCCAGCGCGACTTTGCGCGCGAAGTTCAACGAATGCCGGCTCCGGATCAGCCGACTGGAAAACCAGCCGCCGAGCAAACTGCCCAGGCCAGAAGCTGCATAGGGAATCCAGGCATAATAACCGACCTGTTTTGTATCGAAACCGCGCGCGTCGTAAAGATATTTTGGCAGCCAGAAAAGATAAAAATACCAGGCGGCATCACTCAGGAATTTGCCGAACACCAGTCCCCAGACCTGCGGGAATGCAAACAGCTTGAACCATGACATCGGCGCTTTACGCTGTGATGGCACGGCGATGACTTCTGCGATCTCCTCGCGTTCCTGTGTTGAGAGCTTTGGATGTTGGGCGGGCGCGAAATAATCCCGCCACCACCATACCGTCCACAGCAGCCCCGCCGCGCCGCAGAGAACGAAGACCCAACGCCAATTCGCCAGTTTGATAACGGTAGCGATGGCGGGCGGCGCAATGACTGCGCCCACGGCGGTTCCTGCGTTGATCAGCCCCATTGCCGTCGAACGCTCGCGCACCGGGAACCATTCGGAAACGGCTTTGGTTGCCGCAGGAAAGCCGCCTCCTTCACCCACGCCGAGAAGGAAGCGGCTGACTGCTAGCATGCCGAAGCCTGCTGCCAGCCCGTGGCTGGCGCAGGCCAGCGACCAAAAGACCATAATCACCAGGAAACCGCGCCGTGTGCCCAACACGTCAATCAGCTTCCCGCCACCGGCATACATCACAGCATACGCCAGCAGAAACGCAGCTTGCAGTTGCGAAAACTGCGTGTTGCTGATCGGAATGTCGTGCTGAATAGCGCCGATTGCTACTGGCAGCGTCTGCCTGTCCAGATAGCTGATGGCGATCGCCGCAGTGATCAGCAACGCAATTTGCCAGCGAAGTGACCAGCGAAATGATGTGATAACGGCCTCCTTACCAGCGTTGAAATCAGTTATTGCCCTCTATTGCTGCCCAGACGACACTGCCGCTGGTGAACTCTGCTTCTTTGGCATCGCGTTCCAATTGGGCGGCTGAACGCCGAGCAAATGCTGCACGAAGAAGTCATACCGCTTCTTGTCGCCATATGCGCCGCCATTCGTATGGCCCGCGCCGGGAATCTCAAGGAAATCAAACGTCTTTTCGGCCTTAATCAGCGCATTCACCACCTGCATCGTCGAAGCTGGGTCAACGTTCGTATCCAATTCGCCGAGAATCAGCAGCAATTTGCCTTGCAGCTTGTATGCGTTGTCTACATTGGACGCGGCGGCGTATTCGGGTCCAATCGGCCAGCCCATCCATTGCTCGTTCCACCAAATCTTGTCCATTCGGTTGTCGTGACAACCGCAGGAAGAGACACAGACTTTGTAAAACTCAGGATGAAACAACATGCCGCCGAGCGAGCTCTGCCCGCCCGCTGAGGTGCCGTAAATGCCGACGCGCGTGACGTCATAGTAACGATATTTCGCGGCGACTGCCTGATGCCACAAGATGCGGTCGGGGAAGCCTGCATCACCCAGATTCTTCCACGCTACATCGTGAAAGGCTTTTGAGCGGTTCGACGTGCCCATCCCATCAATTTGCACAACGATGAATCCGAGTTCGGCAAGCGCCTGCATTGCGTTGTAAGCACTGAAGGTTTTCGGCACAAATGAACTGTGTGGCCCGGCGTAAATGTTTTCGATCACCGGGTATTTTTTTAATGGGTCGAAGTTGGAGGGCCGATAGAGCACGCCCCAAATATCAGTCTTCCCGTCGCGCCCCAGCGAGGTAAAGATTTCGGGCGCACGCCAACCGGATTTGGTCAATTCTGCAACATCGCCGCGTTCCAGCTCGGCCAGAATTTTGCGATCTTCCGTGCGGCGTAACTCGGCAATGGTTGGTTGATCCACGCGCGAATACGTGTCCACATAAAACTTCATGTCCGACGAAAAGCTGACAGTGTGATTGCCGTCCGCTTCGGTCAATGCGGTCAAGCCTGTGCCGTCAAAATTGATGCGGAAGTAATGCACCAAATACGGGTCTTTGCCTGCGTGCATGCCGCTGGCCTGAAACCAGATTTGGCGTTTTTCTTCGTCTACTTTTTCAACGCCCCGTACGACCCAGTTGCCTTTGGTGATTTGATTTTTGACTGCGCCGGTCAGGCCGTCGAACAGATATAAATGATTCCAGCCGTCGCGCTCCGACATCCAAACGACTTCTTTGCCATCGCCCACGTCGAAGCGATATTTCTTGCTGGAATACGTGAAGAACGTTTTTGGCTCTTCGCTAATGACGGCGCGAGGCTTGCCGCTGGCGGCGTCCACTTCGATAACGCGATACACCTGATGTCCGCGCTGGTTGTATTCAAACGTGAACGCGCGGCTGTCTTTGCGCCATTCGGGACGCGACATTTGGTACGGGTTTGTGCAAAGCGCGGTGTCAATCACGAATTGCCGTTTGCTTTCTACGTCGAACATTACCGGCGTTGGGATGTCGAGCGCATCGCCTGGCTTTGCGTATTCAATCGAACCGTAATGCGGTTGGACCTGATCAACGGGCGAAGATTCCACATATTGAAGTTTGCGGACGTAACCGGGGCGGATGCGAAATACGGCCAGCTTTTTAGAATCGGGCGACCATGTCAGCGTTGATAGCGCGTAGTAATTTCCTTCGGACCCGTCAAAACTCAGTGCTGCGCCTTCGCGTTTCCCTTTCGGCCGAACGAAGATGTTGTGATTATTGACGTAGGCTTCCCATTTGCCGTCGGGTGAAGTTTTGGGTTCGCTCGGTTGGTTATATCGTGGGCCAGGAATGCCCGGCAGTGTGGCTGCGCTTAACGGCTGGGGCGGGCCACCGCCTCCGCGTTGGCCGAAACGATTGGCAGGCGCTTCGGATTTTTTGCAGGTGTACGCCGTCAAATCGCACCGCCAGCGGGATTGACTGGCCATGACTTCGATGGAACGTTCGCTGTCCACGAAGGTGATGTCGTTGAAGGGAAGTTTCAGTGCCGTTGGCTTTTCAGCGCCTGCGGGCAATACAGCGCCCAGTGCTGCCGCCAGTTTTTCGTGATCGAAGGCGGGCTTTTTCGCCTGCGTTTCGGCATCCACCCACACGAACTCGTTTCCGCCTTTGACGGCTTTGCGGTACCAGAAATGGTTGGTGTTGCCGATCCAGTTGGCGCGTTCGGCTACATTCACGGCAAGCCCTGAGTATTTTTCGCGCAAGCCATTGGCGCGTTCGTAATCGGCCATTGTCCCTTGCGCAAAACCGGACGTTGTCAGCAACAAACAAAGTGTGATGAGCGGAAAGTAAAACAGAGTGCGTTTCATAAATTTTTCTCCTTGCGTCAGGCAGTGAGCTGTCATAACAGGGCCTATTCATTTTTGGCCACAGAGACCACAGAGCAACTGTGTAAGAAGTCAAGAGGTCGCAGCAGAGGTCTGCGGCGGA
>CAZXHW010000528.1:0-6047 GCA_964639915.1 uncultured Heliomicrobium sp. | reverse complement strand
GACGGCAGGTGTTGCCGAAGCCATCAAACTGGCGGTCGGCGAAAGGATCGAGCTCAATGACATGAATAAAAACAAAGCCAGTAGTCGCGCCGCAGCGCCGGGCTGGAAAATGCGTGTGGGGGATTGGGTGACAGTTTTCATGGAATCGTTCCTTTTCTGGCTGCGAGGGGAATTCCGCCAGCGTGAACTGCCGGAATTCTCCTCGACAGGAAAATTACTTTTTCTCGCCCTTCGCCGTGGGTTGGACGTTGCTGGCGACATCTTCGGCCAGCAGGCGTTCAATGGTCGCCACGAATTCTTCCTTCAGTTGCTGGTGATAAATGCCGCTAGCCGGAGCCGCAAAGCCCGCGTGGATCTTTTTCACCAAGCCATCGCGTCCGATGAAAAACGTCGCCGGCCAAGTGTTCAGGTTCACGCCTTGCGGGACTTTCTCCCACATCTCGGCTGGCGCGCCCGCCAGCAAATAGGGATATTCGACACCGTACTTTTTGACGAAAGCACGAGCGCGAACGAGTTCTTCCTGCTGTTCCGGCTCTTCGAAATCCAAGGCCACAATCGCCAACCCTTTATCACGATATTTCTTGTCCAGTTGAACCAGAAACTGCGCTTCGTCGTGGCAGTTCGGGCACCAGGTTCCTGTGACCACTGCGATGACAACCTTGTTCTTGAAGTGTTCGTCGGTGCTCGACACCAGCTTGCCGTTCAAATCCGGAAAGCTGAATTTGAAGACCTCTTTCGGATCTCGCACGGTTGTGTGCGTGGCGAAGTTGGCCGGTTCGGGCAAACCTTTGGCGCGGGCTACTTCCGGGCGGTAGGCGGTCAGAGCGCCTTTGGCCGCGTACGCGCCTTCCTGCCGCAAGGACAGCGAACCGTCCTGATTGGCCTTGATTTCCAGCACCAGCGGGCGCGACGCGTCGAAGTGGCTGACGACGAATTTGCCGTCGCGATACGTGCCGGTCAGCGCGCCCGTGTCGCCGTCAATGCGCAGGATCGAAGCCGAGACTTCAGCGCCGGTTTGTTTGACGATCAACCGCCAGGCTTTTTCACCTTTGGCGCTTTCGTAAGGAACTTCCCACAGACCGCCAATGGACGGCGCGCTGGCCACATCCGCCGCCGAAGGCGCAACGTAGCGTTTGGCCTGGAACGTATAATCGCCGATGTATTTATCGCGCTCGAACCGTCCCAGCACTTTTCCTTCCAGCTTGCCGTTCTTGACCGCCGCGACGATCTTGGTCAGGTAGTGTTCAAAATTCAGCGTGATGGAACCGTTTTCCAGTTTGGCGTTGGTTGTGGTTTGCGTCTGGTCGCCGTTGAACAGCGTGCCGGTGACTTTGTCGCCCTTGCCCGCAATATCCAGGCGGAAGGGGACGACGACGTTATTGATGGTGACGCTGGCGTCCCAGCGCCCTTCCAAAGATTCGCCGCCTGCAACAGCCTGCAAGCTTGCGAAAGCAAGCAAAGCAATGATCGCTGCCAGGCCGCCAAGATTTTTCAAATGGCTTTTCATACTTTGTTGTCCTTTCAGATTGGTTTGGTTGTTCGCAATGACTCAGGCTTCTTCGCCGCGTTAGCGGCGGTTGAATTTAGCCGTGGGTGAAGCCCACGGGGAGCAAGTCATATTTTCCTTCGTCGCGCTAGCGACGATTGAATTCAGGCGTCGCTAACGCGACGCGGAGGTTTTTCTTGCCATACCCGGCGTTGAAACGCCGGGCTAATATCAGCCGTCGCTCCGCGACGAAGAACCGGCTGAGCAGTTGCGGTTTGTCAATGAATCGGTACAGCGCCGTGAGCCGTATGGCCCCAGCCGCTGCTCCGGCTTGGGAAAGAACTGTCATTCGTGCTTCGCCGCCTTGTCGAGCGGCTTGCGGTATTGATTCCATTCGTCGGGCAGGCCGGATTTGGTCGCCAGCAGAATGTCCAGAATTGCGCGGCGGTCTTCGGCGCTCAGGTGCGCGAAGACCTGGCCTTGATCGCGCCCGGAAAGCACTTCCAGCAAGCGGCGGTAAACGTAGCTTTTAGCCGGTTCCGGCAGCGAATCGAACGCTTCGGAATAGATCAGGTAACTGCACGGATATTTGAACAGCCGTTTTTGCAGGTCGAAATCGCGCAGCGAGCGTCCACGCGCATCGCGCGGCCCGCGCGCGGCAAATTCCGTCGTGTAATTGGAACTGCCCTTGATCGCGTCAGACAGCAGGGCTTCGTCGGCAAACAGCAGATAGCGCACCAACTCTTCGGCGGGTGTTTCGTACTGCTTGCGCGCCGTGTCTGAAATGGTTTTTGGCGAAAGCTTTTGGGCGGGCAGTTCAAGGGTTTTGTTACTTGCGGCTTCGGCGTGCAGCGCCAGCCTCGTCTGGTAGTTGGTCAAGGTAATCAGGTTGTGCATCTGCGTCTGATGCGCCTGCACCAGTTGCGCGACGATGTCGCTGTGCGCGGTCAGGTACAGCGTGGCGTCGAACTTCTTGGATAGGTCGGTCAGGTTGGCTCCGGCGGCGCGGTCGAGTTTTTCAGGCTCTTCCGGATTGGTGACCACGGCATTGCCCATGTGCGTTTGCTTGCCGGTCAGGCCGGTGACGTACCAACCGCCGAAACGTTCGTTCAGGGGGCTTTGATGGCCGGTGGTGAATGAAGCGGTTTGCGTCGCCTGTGTGCCAGTGGGTTTGGGATAAATCGAACGCAGCAGCACGCCTGGCACATTGCGCGTGGCGGCGACGACATGGCATTGCGTGCAATCCAGCTCCGCGCGCTCGAAAGTCGGCTTTTCAACTTTCTGTTCGTCCAGGATGTAGAAAATCGCGCCCTGAATCGGATCGAAGGAAATTAGTTCCAGCGCCTTGCCGTCCTTGACCCAGCCGACATACACGTCGTCATTGAAATACAGCGCGCGCGGCGTTTGCGGAGAAATCTTGCGGAACTGGAAACTGGTTTTGGAAAACACCAGTGATTGCGAATTGACCGGAACGTCCAGCAATTCCAGCACGGATTTCAGGTATCCGCGCTCGGGTTCATACGTCAGTTTGACTTCGCCCCGGTCCAGGCGCTGTTGCAGTTTGTAAACCGGATCGCTGACCGGCGCGGTGCGGTAATTGATCGGCGCTTCGCTGAACGGCACGTAGCCCTGATTGCGCACCGCGACCTGTCCCAATGCCCGCCAGTCCGGCAGGAAGGTCAAGCCGAGAATAAGAATGGAAATTTTGATGAATAGGCTTTGTCTGGACGAAGCGATATTTGCTAGCATCCGAGTGCTCCTTTCATTTTCCGATGAGTTGGAGTTCAGGAGGTCGTGCTCAAAGCTGCCAGGCTCGCGCGGCCTCCTTTCCTTTTGTGGTTGCGGCAATTCCGCAATTCAATTGTGCGCCAACTGCTCAGAACTGTGCCCAAACCACTTGCCTCAGTGTGAACGCCAGCGCCAGTAGCATGACGAATAACAACAGGAACGTAGTTTTGAATCCAATCGCCTGGGCAATCAGGTAAAACCGTTGTTTTGCTGAAAACGGAAATGGCTTACTCGCCTTCCGGTGGTGAGCAGAAAACGTTGTGGTAGACATGTTGAAACCTCCAAGTTTGTTGTGGGCGGCTGCGCTGACTCACCTGCCAGCAGTGCGCTTTGTTATCCCAGCAAAGCCAGCCTCTCCTGCCGGAACAGTGTGAGTCAGCGCAGCCGCCCAAAACTTGCAGCCCTAAAAATAAAGCCTGGCTGCAAATTGAATCTGTCGTGGATCTTCCGTGTTGCTGATGATGCCGAAGTTCGCCGCGCCAAAGGCCGTGCCCGGGACTTGAAAATTCGCGCGGTTGAAGATGTTGAAGGCTTCGGCGCGGATTTGCAGTTTGGCGTTTTCCGAAAACCGGAAATCACGTTGCAGCGACAGGTTCGTGGTGAAATACCCCGGCCCGCGCAAACCGGGCAGCGTGCGCGGCGCGTTGCCGAAGCTGTACGGCGTGGGTTGGGCGAAAGCCAGCGTGTTGAAATACTGCCGCAACCGATCCGCTTTTGTGCTCGCGGATGTGGTCACGTCGCCGGTAATATTCGGACGCAAGCTGTTGAACGCCAACCCCTGTAACGACGCATTGGTCGCGCTGATGGAAATCGGAAATCCGCTTTGCGCCTGGGCAATGGCATTGGCCGAAAAGCCGCCAATGATTTTGGAAAGCAGGCCTTCGCGGGCAAAGCGGCGGTCGCTGCCGAACGGCAACAGCCAGGTGACATCGCCGATGAAGCGGTGCGTGACATCGAAATTCGACAGCGATTTGTCGGCGCGGCGATTGTGATAATCCTGATAATACTGAATCTGAATCGTCTGATTGTTCAGCGACATCGAAGTCAGATCGTCAATGGATTTCGAGAACGAATAGGCGGCGCTGAACGTCAGTCCTTTCCCTGCGCGACGCGACGCGGTGAGCTGCAACGAGTGGTAACTGGAATGCGCTTCGTTCTCGCTGTAGGAAACGACGTTCCCGAATTGCGGGTAAGGCCGCAGCAATTGCGCCACCGTCACCGTCGAGCGGCCCAGAATCGAAGTCGCCGCCGGACGTTGGTCAACAGGCAGATTCAAAAACGGATTCGGCACGGCCAGATTCCCCAGCGGCGCGCCATTGACGATGCGGCTGGCAATCGCAATCGCCGTGGGCGAAAGCTGGTTGATGTCGGTTGCGCCGCTGAGCAAACCGATGCCCGTCGCGCCCGCGTAGGCTGCTTCAAAGGTGACGCCGCCCGGCAATTCGCGCTGCACGTTCAGATTCCATTGTCCGAGCTTCGGCTGGTGAATGTCGCGCAACCGCACCGGAACGGACTGCTGGCCGAGGCCGGTCAGCGGGCCTTGGTAAGCATTGGTCGGCTGCACGATACCTGATGGAAACGGATTGCTCAGTGTGGTGCCTGGCGCCGGGCTGATGCCATTGTTGAGCGACGCGATAAACGGCGTTTCCGCCAATCCGTCCATTGCCGCCGTCACGATATTGAATCCGCCGCCACCCAGCGGCGCATATAAAGATTGCGCCGCCCGCGCGAATGACCGTCTTTTCGTTCAGTTTGTAAGCCAGTCCGATGCGCGGGCCGAAATTGTTCAGATCGTGGTCATAATTTTCGCGGTTCTTGACGCCGCCGCGTCCAACCGGCGTCACCACGCCGCGCAGGGCAATCGCTTGCGTTCCCAGACCCGTTGAATCCGGAAAAGCGACGCTGATTTGATTGACAGGAAACTCTCCTCGCGGATCGAAGTTCAGCAAGCGGTTAAACCGGTCCGTGTTCCCGGTCTCGAATTCCCAGCGCAGCCCCAGGTTCAGCGTCAGGCGCTGGTTGACTTTCCAATCGTCTTGCGCAAACGCGGCGTAATACTTGCTTTGCAGCGCGGGCTGGGGCGCAATCGCCAGCCGTCCCGAAGCCGGAATTCCCAACAACAACGCAGCGATGGCATCGCCGGTCTGTGGCGTTGTCTCAGTCGGAACGCGCTGCGTGAACCCGCGCGACACGCTGAAATTTCCTGCCGGATCGTCCGGGCGATAGTTGTACATGCGGTAAACGCGCTCGTTCGCGCCCAGCTTGAACGAATGCTTTCCGCGCAGCAGGCTCAGGTCTTGATTCAAACTGAAGACATCCTGATTGTTGTGATAAAAGCCGAAATTGCGTGGTGGGCCGAGTTGCGCGTAGCCATTTGGATTAAAGGTCGGAAAGACTTTTGTATCGTCCGAGGCGCTTGCGACATAAGCGGGCAAGCCAAGGGAAGTCACATCAAAGCCGCGCGAAAAATGCGTGGCGTCGTTATTGAATCGCGTGAAGCCTGCGTTCAGGTGCAGCACCAGACGCGGCGACAGCGTGTTGACGTAATTGGCCACCCACGTTCCCGGCACAGACGTTTGCAGCGGATTCTGGATCGGCGAGGCGATGCTTGTGGGGAACGGGCCGGAGTTAGAAACCGTGTTGTGATCTTTGATAACGCGTCCGAAAAATTGTTGTGTCGCCGAAAGATGGTAGTCAATGCGGGCCGTGAACTGATGGTTGTCGGTCGTCGCCAAAGTATTCGCCACGTAGTTGTTGCTGAAGCCCAATCCGT
>CAZXHW010000527.1:0-6051 GCA_964639915.1 uncultured Heliomicrobium sp. | reverse complement strand
AATCCTGCAAGTTCAGATCGTCCGCAATCCCCCGGAATAGAACCATCGGGATATGCGTGTGCGCGTTCACCAACCCCGGCATGATGACCTTGCCACGGGCATCAATGGTTTGCTTTGGACGATAGCCTTTGGTTTTCAGCTCGCCTGCGTCGCCAACACCAACGATTCGCTCGCCTTTAATTGCCACAAAACCATTGTCAAAAACTCGCCTCTCGCCGTCCATCGTCACGACCGCGCCGCCTGTGATCAGCAAATCAACAATCTGACCGGACGAACCGGCGCGTTTTTGACCAGACACCAGGCCGACAACCGCAATTACTACAGCAATACTTAGTAGCTTCTTCATTTCTAACAGCTCCGAACTAACGCAAATGAAGCACACTCTGAACGATCTTTCCGGCTTTTTTCTCTACACGCCGCCAGGAACTGTTGTCGTTCAGGGAAACCCACCGGCGTTCTTCTGACCGATAATGCCAATCTTTATCCGATTGATAAAAGACCTGAAGCGCGCGGCCTTCTATGATGTTTAGGATTTCGTTGTCGTGGTAATTGGCGTCATCAACGTCCGTCACAGCCCGTTGGCCCATTTCTGAATACACTTCGTGCAGTTCCAGCAGCAGGCTGTTAACTTCAGAATCCAGCGGCAAAGCATTCAACCCGATTCTTTGCGCTTCTTTGATCGTAATCGGGTACGAATGCCACGGATAATCCGAGTTGAGAATCTTACTGATGCTTTCGGCCTTCTTCTTGTCGTGCATGTGGTAGGACAGGATTTCGTTGCACAGCCGAATGGAAAGCGAGCTGCTGCGGTCAACCGCGCCAATCACCAACGGGTGAATATGGCTAAAAATTGAAGCATATGGGTTCGCGCCTTCGTTTTTGGCTTCCTTGCCCCACAAATTGATGATACGGGTCAATTCATCCAATCTGACGCTGACGCGGTTGTTATTGATGTCAATCGGTGACAAGTCGTGAGTCAGCGAAGTATCCACTGCCGAAAGATAAGCCAACGGCCCCATCTGAATCTCGTCGGCTCCGAGCGCGATCATCGTTGCAGCCGAAACACAGTTCAACGGCACGACAACTGTCAGGCGTTCACAATACTGCCGCAAAAGGTGAACGATTCGCAGTGAAGCTGTGCCGGTTCCGCCATCGGATTTGATAAACAGCGTCAGGTCTTTCTGCTTTCCCAAATGCCGCAGCAGCGCATAAAAGGTAACAACATCATCCTGGCAAACTGATCCATTCGGCGCGTCCCAGTAAGCCATGACCGTCGAACCAAGGCGCTTTTCCAGATTCGTAATGATTTTTTGGGTTTCGGCGAAGAGGATGGGAGGTTTGTTGATCTTGGGTTTTGGTTTTGCTTTCATCATTTACTTTCATAGAAAACTTCGGTCAAAGGCTTCCGGCAACAACTGGGCAACGGTATGCGTTTCTATCCGCCCTTCCAAATTGACCATCACGATTTCAGTTTGCTGGCCGCAAAGCTCTGAAATTACCTGGCGGCAAGCTCCGCAAGGCGGAACCGGCGCGTGCGCATCAGCAATGACGGCGATGCGTATGAAGTCGCTGGCGCCTTCCGAAACGGCTTTTCCCAGGGCGACGCGTTCAGCGCACATGGTCAATCCATAGCTGGAATTTTCAACATTGCAGCCAGTAAACGTGCGTCCGTCGCGGCATTCAACCACAGCGCCAACTCTGAATTTGGAATAGGGCGCATAAGCAAGTTCCCGCACTTGTCTTGCGACTTCAATCAATTCTTCCGGTGTTTTTTTTATATAAGTCACGAAGGTTTCTTCACCAATTCCTTTTGCAGTTGTGCGCGGATTTTGCCAGAGATCAGATCAATGCCAACTTCATTGTAACCGCCTTCGGGAATAATCACATCGGCATGGCGTTTGGAAGGTTCAACAAACTGTTCGTGCATGGGGCGGACGGTTTCCAGATATTGCTTGATGACCGATTCAACCGTTCGGCCGCGTTCGTTCACATCTCGCTGCAACCGGCGAATAAAGCGCAGGTCGTCATTCGTATCCACAAAGATTTTGATGTCCATCAAGCTGCGCTTGGCCGCGTCCACAAAGATCAAAATGCCTTCAATGATCATAATCGGCTTTGGTTCAACGTGGACGGTTTCGGCTTTGCGGGTGTGGATGGAAAAGTCGTACACGGGCATTTTGATCGCTTCACCCGCGCGTAACGCCTTAATGTGGTTGATAAACAGATCGTTATCCAGAGCATCCGGATGATCGAAATTGATCTGGTGTCGCAACTCTATCGGCATGTCTTCTACATTGCGGTAATAACTATCCTGTTGAAAGAACACCACCTGTTCGTCGCTGACGTTTTCCAAAATTCGCCGGGCGACTGTTGTCTTTCCCGATCCGGTTCCACCACAAATTCCAATGATCATGTTGTTACATCCTGACAATTACTTTGGTCAGCAATTCGCAAAATTGCGCGCTGACACGCTGCCCCATTTCCATCACTTCGGCGTGATTGATCGGAGCATCTTCGATTCCAGCTGCGGCATTGGTAATCAGCGAAATCCCTAGGGTTTTCATTCCCATTTGCCGGGCAACGATGGCTTCCGGCACCGTGGACATTCCCACTGAGTCAGCACCCAGCAAACGCATCATCCGAATTTCTGCCGGAGTTTCGTAGTTCGGTCCTTGCAGCGACATATAAACGCCTTCGGTCAATCTGAGATTCAGTTCCGAAGCCGCTTCCTTCGCAATTCGGCGATATTCTTTCGAATAGACCTCGCTCATATCCGGAAACCGTTCTCCTAACCTGTTGTCATGCTGGCCGCGCAATGGGCTTTTCATCATCAGATTGATGTGATCATTAATCAGCATCAGGTCACCTGCCTTGAAACTTTGATTAACTCCGCCTGCTGCATTGGTAAGCACCAGCTTTTTGACGCCCATCGCTCCAAAAGCGCGTATCGGCAACGTCACTTCGTCCAGCGAATATCCCTCGTAATAATGAAAGCGTCCCTGCATCACAGCGACTTTGATTCCAGCGCCCGGCAATTTCCCCACCACCAATCTTCCCGAATGCCCTTCAACCGTCGAACGTGCAAAGTCGGGAATCTCTTCGTAAGGAACAATTGTTTTCTCTTCCAACGTCTCGGCAAACGCTCCGAGGCCGGAGCCAAGCACAGCGGCGACATCCACTTCAATTTTGATTCGTTCACGAATAAACCGCGCCGAAGTTTGCGCGCGATCAAAAATAGAAATTGTCATAAACTCCTTTGTCTCCTCCTTATTCCTTCACGCCTATTCTTTCACATAGGCTACGCCTAACGCCTTTGGCGGATCCGCGCGGCGAATCAAGCCAGCCAGCATCACGATTGTCAGCACGTAAGGAATCATCAAAATAAACTGGTTCGGAATGTTGACGTTGCCTTGCATGCGGATCGAAACCGCTTCGGAAAACCCAAACAACAGACAAGCCATCAAGGCGCCAACCGGATGCCATTTCCCAAAAATCAGCGCAGCCAACGCGATGAATCCTCGCCCGGCAGTCATATTCCGCGTGAATTGCGAGCTTTGCCCGATGGATAAGTATGCCCCACCAAGCGCAGCCAACGCGCCGGAAATCAAAACTCCGGCCCAGCGCATGCGGCGAACATTGACGCCAGCCGTGTCCGCAGCTTCAGGGTTTTCCCCAACAGCCCGCAATCGCAATCCAAACCGAGTTCGATACAAAACATAAACCGATAAGCCCGCAATCAGGAATGCCAGATAAACGATGGATTTCTGATTAAAGACGGACGCCAGCATCGGAGAAGAATCCGGATTGAAAATCATCATATCCGGCAGAACTTCGTCCTTGGTCAATTGCCGGGTTGCGCCCGTGGATTCAAACAACGCCCCAGAAAGCAACGCAGGCACACCCAGAAACAAAATGTTGATCGCAGTTCCGCTGACAACCTGATCAGCCCGGTAATTGATTGTCGCAACCGCGTGCAACGCAGCCACCAATATTCCCGCTGCGATCGCCGCCAGAACGCCGACCAGCGAACTGTGCGTGAAAACCGTCACCGCTGCCGCCGTAAACGCTCCGGCTAGCATCATGCCTTCCAGCGCAATGTTGATGACGCCGCTGCGTTCGGACTACAGCCCGCCCAGCGCCGCCAGAATCAGCGGCGTTGATAATCGAATCGTCGAAGCAATCAGCGTATAGTTAAAAATGTTTCTGAGCATGCCGAACCTCCAGCCAAACGATTATTTGATCTTTTTGCCTTCCACAGTTTGTGGACCGAAATACGCCGTTACGCCCGTGACCGACCCCTGATCGTCTTTCTTGAAAGCAATTCTGATGTTTTGCGTGGTCAGGAAAAATTCCGTTTCCGACGCCGCCAACAACTCCTCTTTCCCGCCTCCCGGAGGCTGAATGTACAGTTTTCCATTCTCAGACGTGATAACCACTTTGCCGTTGATTTCATATTCGCCGGCATACGCTTTTAAGGATTCAGGATTGACCTTTGCCAGGGTGCGTTCGGACGGTTTGAAATCCGGCCAGCCATATTCATGCGCAATGCTGCGGAAAATTTCGCTGGCCAACTGGCTTCCCGAATCGCCGTTGGTCATCACCACAGCACCTTGTCCAGTCTCACTGTAAGCAAACAAATTGCATTTGAATCCTTCATTCGATCCGCCGTGGCTGAAGCTGGCCTTGTTGCCTTCACCGCCAAGGCCGATCCCCAATCCATAATCGCCCGACTGCTTCGTCAGCATTTGATTGGTCATTGCCTGGGATAAAACTTTGCTCGATTTTCCGGCTTTCGACTGTTGGATTTCGATGGCGAATTTGGCCAAATCGCTGGGCGTCGTCCACAAACCTGCGGCAGCCATTTCCGGATAAGTGTGCCGTTTGCCTTTCAGGATTTCTCCAGAGCTCCTGTGGCCGACTGCGGCTTTCGCGATTTTGTCCGCAGGCAATGGCTGTTCGTAAGTGCTGTTCTTCATCCCGATTTTGTTCAGCACCAACTCTTGCATCAACACAGGAAAAGACTTGCCAGCGGTTTCAGTCATCAGCAGTTGCATTACCGTGATGCCGCCGCCGGAATAGCGCCAACGGCTACCGGGCAAAATGTCCACGCGAACCGCTGCTGAGTTCGCGGGCTTTTGTCCATCCAAAATCTGAACTGTCGTCGGAACATCTTCGCCTTCCGCATAACCACGGAAGCCATGAACCGTCAGACCCGCGCTGTGGCTGGCCAACCGGCGCAACGTGACTTTCTGCTCATTGGTCAAATCGCTTTCCGGCACTTTCCACGACTTCAGTTTAACGTTCACGTCTTCGTCCAGGCTGAGCACGCCTTTTTCAACCAGTGCCAGCATGCCCATTGCAGCAACCGGTTTGCTGATTGAAGCCGCCTGAAACATTGTTTCCACCGTCACGGGCGACGAACCGCCCGCTTCTGTCACGCCGTACCCTTTCGCCCATTCGATCTTTCCGTCATTGATAACGGCGATACTGACGCCGGGAACTTTGTAGTGTTTCATCCGGTCGGCCAGCGTCATCGCTGAAGCTTGATCTTTGATGATGATTGCGGGCATCAAGCCGCTTTCAACGTGAGCGATGCGGACTGTCAGGGAAGGCTTGCTTTGGCTGGCGGCAAAAGATTGTGATTCTTGTGGCTGTCCAGTCAGACCGCCAACCAACAACGCCAACAAAACCAACCAACGAACATTCGACTTCTTCATGATGTTGAGCTTCCTTTCTTTGCCAGATCAGGCTTTCGAGGTAACAGTTTTTCGCAAAATCATTCGCCGGAAGAACCACTCTATCGCTACAAATAGAATGATGATTCCCTGCAGCACCTGCACCAGGTCTTTCGAGACTTTGTCCGTGAACATATCCACAAATAATCCGCCGCGATTCAATGCCCCGAATAGAATTGCGGCTAAAATCACACCAACCGGATGATTACGCCCAAGCAGCGCAACTGCGATGCCTGCAAAGCCATACCCTGGCGAAAACCCGTCATAATAACGATAGCGAAAACCTAGCACTTCGACTATTCCTACCATTCCAGCC
>CAZXHW010000526.1:0-6051 GCA_964639915.1 uncultured Heliomicrobium sp. | reverse complement strand
TCGCGACTGACCATTTTGGACGGCCACATCAAGCACATCATTCGTTCCCCCCTGCTTTCGGCGGGTCTTCTTTTTTCGGCAAATCGGGCTTGGCGAAATCCGGTTTGGCTTCGCCGAAGATGTAATGATTGAACCAGCCCAAGTTGTGTTGCATGACGGCGCGCATGGATTTTGGTTTGGTGATGCCGTGCCCGTAGCCTTTGTAGACAATCATTTCGACGGGCACGCCTCGGTCTTCCAAGCCTTGCCGCAATTCGTACGCGTTCGGAATTGGCACGCGTTTGTCGAATTCGCCGTGTTGAATCAGGGTCGGCGTTTTGGCTTGCTTGATATAACTCATCGGCGAGGTCTTTACATAAATTGCCGGGTCTTCCGCCGGATCATTGCCGAGGTATTGAACCGTGAAGGGGGTGATGTCTGTGTTGTAGTAATACGTCGCCCAGTTTGAAATTCCCGCGCCGACCGAAATCGCTTTGAATCGGTCGCTGGAAGTCGTCAGGAACGCCGAGATATATCCGCCCTGTGACCATCCCATGCAACCGACTCGATTGCCGTCCACCCAACCTTTGCTGACCAAATAGTCCACGCCGGAAATCACATCCCAGGCATCGCCGACACCAAGGTTGCGAACGTTCAGTTGCCGGAATTTTTCTCCGTACCCGGCGCTGCCGCGATAGTTTACTTTCAGCACCAGCGCGCCTTTCGCCGCCCAAATGTCAGACGGGTAATACGCCCTATCAAGCAGCGTTGGCCGATCAATGCCTGTCGGTCCGCCGTGAATGACGCACAACAGCGGATACTTTTTGTTCGGGTCAAAGTCGGCGGGTTTGATCAAAACGCCTTCAATGGTTGCGCCGTCCTGGCTTTTCCACGAGACGACTTCGCGCGAAGCCAGCGTGAAGTCTTTGAGCTGATCGGTCATCGAAGTCAGTTTGCGCGGAGCAAAGCTGCTAACCGAAGACACGTAAACTTCGCTGAGCGAAGTGGGCGACGGCGCAGTGAAGGCGATCTGTTTGCCGTCTTTGGTCAGGCTGGCGCCGCCGAGCATGAAGTTTTCCGGTTGGGTGACGCGCGTGAATTTGCCCGTTGCAGGATCAAGCCGGAACAAGTGTGTCGCTGTTTTCTGCAATCCGCCGAAGTAAATTCCGTCGGCGTTCCATTCGACAAACTGCGGTTGTTCATCAAACCCGTCCGTGATTGAACGCGGCGCACCGCCTTCAGCCGACACCAGCGCCAGCCGCGAATTCGAATGGAAGAACTTTGGATTTCCCATCGCCGAACTGAAGACAATCCATTTGCCGTCGGGGGAAAAGTTCGGATTGTTGTCCGGGCCTTGCTGCGCGACCAGTTTTTTAACGGAATTGTCGGCCAGCGTCAGCAAATAAACATCCGACGTTCCGCCGTTGATCAAATCAGAATTGATTGTCGCGCTAAATGCGATCTTCGTTCCGTCGGGCGACCAGTTGAAACCGCCAACGGTGAAATCTTTTCCTTTCGTTCGCTGCGTCCCGGCCAGCGGAGCTTTCAACGCTTCAGCGACATCCAAGGTCCACAAATGATTGTAGCTGTATTCTTTGCGCACGACTTCGAAACCGCCCAGATGATCCTGCCGTTCTTTGGCCGCTTTTTGATCTGTGTCGCTGGATGTGAAAGCAATGGTTTTGCCGTCAAGCGACCACGAATATCCGCCTACGCTATTTTCGGCTTTGGTCAGTTGCATTGCTTCGCCGCCATCGGGGCTGATGACAAAGATTTGATTCTTGTCGCCAATGCGGTTTGACGTGAACGCCAGCCAGCTTCCATCCGGCGACCATTGCGGATTCCCCGAAGACTTTTCACCGCGCGTTAGTTGCAGCGTTTTTCCCGTCGCCACGTTCGCCAACCAGAGCTGCGAGACAAACGCATCCTGTTTCCAGTCGGTTTCATTGACTGTATAAGCGACATACTTTCCATCGGGCGAGATTTGCGCGCCGCCAGCGGTTTTGACGTTCAGCAGGTCGTCAACCGTTGGAACTCGGCGCTGAGCGATTGCCGTCAGCGATAAACAAGCAACGACACACAATAAAGCGAATGATTTTTTGAACATAGGAGCCTTCCGTTGTGAAGCCAAAAAGATGGTTAAAGTTGATTTGGGTCTTTGCCAAGTTGCCGCAACATTTCGGCCATTCGTTCGGCGCGTTCGCGTTCTTGGCTGAGTAAATGCTCAGACTGGTCAGCGCGTTCTTTGCCCGTCGGAATGAGATTGCCGTCAGCGTCTACCCAGCGCAACCATCGGTCATGTTTGCCTTCATATTCGCCTTCCCAAAAAGTCAGGCCTAATCCAAGTGCTGGCAAATTGGATGATGATTGAGCTTCGTATTGGAAGTTGTTCAAGCGGTAAATCGTTAGCACTTCCGGCATTAGGTGCTTGTTCGGATCGAAGATGACGTAATACCCCACGCGCATTCTGGCATAGATGGCTTTCTTTTCCGTGTCCTCGCTTCGCACGGTTTTGGAGACAATTTCGATAACGACATCAGGCGGTTTGCCAAATTCCCAAAGAAAGTAAGACTGGTTTTCTTGACTCCAAAATCCTGCCGGAATTTCTATGTCCAAGCTCAACAAAACATCCGGCACAATGGCCGGGTTACGGGCCAGGTAAAACACTCCGACGTTTGCCGCCGCTAAAAACGTGCGACCATTGCCTGACCAAGAACTGTAAAGCGGTTCCGTTAACAATCGCTGCTGAGTTTCTGAAAAAAGGTTGTCCACCGGCTCGTCATCCTCCGTGATCAGATTGCGAATGTCAGGAAGTATTTCGGCTTGTGCCTGAGACATAAAAAACCCTCTTTAGTATTCGGACTATTTGATCTTCTTAGCAGGCATTTTCTGGCCGCCTTGATTCAAGATCAAGCTGGTTGCTTTGTCGGCTTCGACCACGAATTCGATGACAGCGCCGACTTGAGGCACCTGGAACTTGGTCGCGGATTCTGGTTGAAGCTCCAGCTTTGATTGCCCCGTCGCTTGTCCCATCAGTTTGTTGCCTTCTTTGGTGATGGTCAGGATGAAATTGGGCTCCAGTTCGTAGTCGCCTGTGTAACGGTCGTAAATCGCCGGATCAACAGTGGCGGCTTCTTTCGGTTTGGGCAAAGTCTTGTCTGTCTTTCTGGCTTCATCATCCGGAGCCATGCCAGAAGGAAGCACGATAGAAGAAATCGCTCCGCTTTCTTGCAGTTTGAATCGAATACGCGCCGCGGGCTGTGCCTTCGGGAAAAATTCGGTTTCAGAGATGGGAAGAATTTCCTGTTTAGGAGCGTTTGGACGCTGGACGAAAAGGGATTCCCCTTCCCGCGTGACAGTGACGTCCGCTTTTTCATTGAGCTGATACACGCCAACATATTTGTCTAAAGTCGCTGGCGCGAATTTGGTTGCCACAGGGTCTCGCAATGGTTTGCCAGCGACCATTGCGGCGATCTTTGGTGTGAGAGGTCCCACACCGGAATCACGGTTGGTCAGAATGACAACGTAAACTTTCGAATCCGGTAGCCTGACTCCGTCGCAGGTAAACCCGTTGATGCCACCGCTGTGCGTGAGCATTCGTTCGCCTTCCAGCGTGGTAACGCCCCAGCCATAACCGTATTTGGTCGCTTTACCATCATTCAGCACAAAGGGCGTCCAGGCCTTTTTCAACGAATCCTGTTTGACCAGTTTTTCCGTGTACAGCGCCGCATCCCATTTCGCCAGATCGTCAACCGTGGACATCAACGAACCCGCCGCGTGTGGGTGGGACATGCTCAGGTATTCGGCGTTGACGAAACCTCCCTGGCCTCTGGAATAACCAGCGGCTCGGCGCGGGATAACGCGCGCTGTGTTGTCATAAAACGACTGCTTCATGCCCAGCGGAGCGAAGATGTTCTTTTCGACAAAATCGCCATAACTTTGTCCGGTGATCTTTTCGATGATCGCGCCCAATAGCACGTAGGCCGAGTTGTTATAGTTCCAGCCAGCGCCCGGCGCGAATTCCATGGGTTTGTCTTTGAACAGGGCAATCAGTTCGGTCATCTTCAAATCTTTGCGCATCAGCGGTCGCCATTCCGGCAAACCGGTGTAACTTTTGATGCCGGACGTATGCGTCAGCAAATGTTCAATCGTGATTTTGTAACCTTGCGTCGGGTAATCGGGCAGGAACTTGGTGATCTCGTCGCTCAAGGAAAGCTTGCCTTGTTCCATCAGCATCAGAATCGAAACCGCTGTGAACTGTTTGGTGATCGAACCAATGCGAAAAATCATATCCGGCTCAATCGCCACGCCGAGTTCCAGGTTGGCCATCCCGTAGCCTTTGCGAAAAACAACTTGCCCGTCTTTGACCGCAATGACTGCCGCACCGGGTTCATTCGGCTTAAAGACTTTTTCCAGCTCTTGATTGATGCTGGAAGTTAGGGCGCTACTGGAAGCCGGAGTTTGCGCTACGATCTGAAAAGAAAGTGCAATGCACAGAAAAACAGCGGCAAGATAGATCGAGGATAAGCGTTTCATGGGTTCTCCGAGACGTGATGAAGTCGAAATTAGAACACCGGCTCAGCCAAAGTGGCCAATACCGTTGCCGAAGCCTTCTCGACATCCGCATGCAGCGAATTGCCGTGCGCATCCATTGTCACAATCGCCGGAAAGTCCGTTACGCGCAGATGCCACATGGCTTCGGGGATGCCAAATTCCATCAGATCTACGCCCAGCACTTCGTCAATGTTCTTGGCATAATACTGCGCTGCGCCGCCGATCGCGTTCAGGTACACCGCGCCGTGTTCTTTTAGCGCAGCCAGAGTCTTTGCGCCCATTCCGCCTTTACCGATGACGGCCCGGACGCCGTAGCGTTTGATGATTTCGCCTTGATAGGGTTCTTCGCGGAAGCTGGTGGTTGGGCCAGCGGCTTTGATTTGGTATTTGTCGCCGTCTTTCAGCACCACCGGGCCGCAGTGGTAAAGCACGCCTCCATTCAGATCAACCGGCGGCGGATTTTTCATTAAATGCGCGTGGATGGCGTCTCGACCCGTGTGCATTTCGCCGGAAACCAGAACGACGTCGCCGACTTTCAGGTCGCGGATTTGTTCTTCCGTAATTGGAGCGCGCAGCACTTTCTCCTTGCCGGTTCGGATGAAGCCGCCGTTTTGCGTCATCTTGATGGCAGGCTTTTCATCGTCGCGATAGAGCCAGCGTTTGATCTCGCCGGTTTTGGCATCCAGCACCACACCCAGCCGCCGGAACGCCCAGCAGTCATAAGCCACTGAAACATAAAAGCTGGCTGGCAATCGGTTGAGCACGCCGATTTTGCAACCGATCAATGTCACGCCTCCGCCAAAACCCATAGTGCCGATGCCCAAGGTATTCGCTGTTTGCATCACGTAATCTTCCAGCTTTGCTAGTTCCGGAATTGGATTGGTATCGTCAAGCAAACGGAAAAGCTGTTCTTTGGCGTTTAGATATCCTTGTGCACGGTCGCCGCCGATGCACACGCCAACGGCTCCGGCGCTGCACCCCTGGCCCTGGGCTTGCCAAACGGCGTGCAAAATACATTTGCGAACGCCATCCAGATCGCGTCCGGCTTTGCCCAAGTGAGCCAGTTCTGTCGGGAGCGAGTATTGAATGTTTTTGTTTTCGCAGCCGCCGCCTTTCAGCAGCAATTTCACTTCGATTTCGTCTTCGGTTTCCCACTGATCAAAGTGCATTGTCGGCGTGCCCGGCCCCAGGTTGTCGCTGGCGTTGACGCCGGTCAGTGAATCAACGGAGTTCGTGCGCAGCTTGCCGCGTTTGGTGGCTTCGGCAACGGCTTCCTTGATCAGCTTCTTCATCACAATCTGGTTTGCGCCGACGGGAGTTTTGATTTCGAACGTAGGCCATCCCGTGTCCTGGCAAATCGGCCCTTCGTTGTCGGTGGCCATATCAATGTTGGTGGCAATCACGTTCAGCGCTTGCAGCGAACGCCCGCCCTGCTCTTCACCCATTGCATGCGCCATGGCTCGGCGAACGTCTGGCGGCAAATTTGTTGATGTGTGCGTAATCAGTTGCAGCATGCTT
>CAZXHW010000525.1:0-6052 GCA_964639915.1 uncultured Heliomicrobium sp. | reverse complement strand
TTGCTTGACGGGCAATCAAACGGCCAGTTTCCTGGCTTCCGACCTCGATCCGGGCACGACCGGGTATCTGGTCGCCATCGCCGTGGACTCGATCGGCTGTCCGACCAGCTTTAACAACTTGATCGGCGACGAGTACGTGAAGTTCTCGACCGGCCACGCGGCAAACCTCGGCGCAATTGCGTTCGCGCAAATCGCTGGCGGCTTGCCATTGTGTGACGGTAATTCTTCGACGGCGACGATCAACTTTGATGGCATCAGCTACAACCGGACTCCGGCGACGCTGGCGCTCGATAACGTTGGCTCACGCGCTGACGGCAACGACACCTTGCTGATCATTAATCGCATCGGCGGCAATTTGGGCATTGGGGCTTCAACGCTCGGCACGCTGTTTGGCATCTTCTACGACGATGCTGAAGCCGCGCTGAGTTTTTCGGTCACTGGAAGCTGTCAGTTGAGGAATTCGATCACCAATAACTTCCCGCGCACAACGCCGAGGTTTGAAACCTTTGTTCCGGCAGGTCGCACTGGCTGGCTGAAGATTTACAACCAGACGGGAGCGATCGGCATCACGGGCGCAGCAATCAACCTCAACCCGAACGCGTCAAGTTCGGCAGGAGCCTTCAACCAAGGACACAACCTGCACCACCTGACGCTCAACAATTCTATGAGCTACATCATTCCTGTCTTTCCGCCAAGCTGTTAAAAGCTGGAAGTAAAGGCTAGTTCAAAAAGCCGGAACGGCGCGCTTCATTGGCGACAATGAGGCAGTCGTTCCGGCTTTTGCAGTTTACGAAACAGGAAACTCGTCGATTTAAGGCCTTTGGCCTGCTTTTTCTTCAATACGATTCCGCAATCTTAGCCGCTGCCTTGACACACTTAACCGGGTTACGTATTCTTCGCGTTCGCTTTTTTCACGCTGAAACACGGAGATTATATCTATGTCTACTTACTTTCCGAGTGGCAAAGGACTGGAGCAGTATCGCAACTGGCATCTGATTGATGCTAGCGGAATGACTGTTGGCCGGTTGGCGAGTGAAGTTGCTCGCTTGCTGATGGGTAAACACAAACCCAGCTATACTCCTTTTCTTGATACGGGCGATCACGTGATCGTCATCAATGCCGCTAAAGTTATTTTCAAGGGAAACAAAACCAACGATAAAGTTTATCGGCATCACACTGGTTATCCCGGTGGTTTGAAAGAAGTTAAGGCGAAAGACCTGTTGGCGAACAATCCCACGCGTCTGGTTGAATTGGCAATTAAAGGAATGTTGCCGAAAACCAAACTAGGCCGTGCGATGGGCGCTAAACTGAAGGTTTACGCCAATGCAGAGCACCCGCATGGGGCGCAAAAGCCAGCTTCGCTCAAGCTATCCGTTTAAGTTAGAGCCAGAATGCCTAATACCAACCTGCCAGCTCATCTCAATCTACCTCACGAAGCATCGAGAGGGTCGGCTAACCAAAAATCAGGAGCGATTTAAAACGTGGCTGAGATTCAGTATTACGGAACTGGCCGTCGCAAGAGTGCGACCGCTCGTGTTTACCTGAGGCCAGGAACCGGCAATGTCAAAGTGAATCGCAAAGCGATTGACACTTACTTCAAGAACGAAACGCAGCGAATGATTATTCGCCAGCCGTTGCAGATGACCGATACGCTCAGCAAGTTTGACGTGTTGATCAATGTCGCGGGTGGAGGGTCCGCCGGACAGGCGGGTGCGGTTCGTCACGGCATTGCTCGCGCGCTGATTGAGTTTAATGGCGAACTTCGCAAGAAACTCAAGAAAGCCGGCTTGTTGACGCGCGACCCGCGCGCCAAAGAGCGTAAGAAGTATGGCCAGAAGGGCGCACGCAAGCGTTTCCAGTTCTCGAAACGATAATTCTCGGTGAATTGGCATTGGCGATTGGTGGTTGGCGTTCAATATTGCGCCAACCACCTGCTCTTCAATCCCATCACCAAATCCATTGCCTTCTTCTTCGTTGGTTGCTGCAAGCTATCGAACCGGGGAGAGCGAAGAAGGCGAGTACACAAACCAATCTCGTGGAGGTCTAATTGGCTACAGTTACAATGAAAGAGTTGCTCGAAGCTGGCGTACACTTCGGGCACCAGGTGCGCCGATGGAACCCGAAAATGAAAGAGTATATTTTCGGCGAGCGCAATGGCATTTACATTATTGATCTGCAAAAAACGCAGCGGATGATCAAAGAAGCGATCCGGTTTATTTCCAGCCTCGCTGGTGAAGGAACCAACAAAACGATCCTCTTTGTCGGCACCAAACGACAGGCGCAAGACGCCATCAAGGAAGAAGCGCTTCGTTGCAATCAGTTTTATGTCAACCAGCGATGGCTGGGAGGCTTGCTCACCAACTTCCAGACAATCCAGAAATCAATCAAACGCTACAAAGAGATCGAAGCGATGCAGGCAGATGGCCGCATCGAACAGTACGCCAAAAAAGAGCGGCTGGAAATCGAACGTGAGCGTCTGGCACTGGAAAAGAACTTGTCAGGAATTAAAGATATGCGACGACTTCCGGACGCTATCTTCATCATTGACACCAATAAGGAAGAAATCGCCGTCAAGGAAGCCAACAGGTTGAACATCCCTGTGGTTGCCATTGTGGACACCAATTGTTCACCAGAAGGCGTTGATTACGTCATTCCTGGCAATGACGACGCGCTGCGCGCCGTGCGCTTGTTTGCTTCGCGAATGGCAGACGCGATTTTGGAAGGCCAGCAACTGGCTCAGCAGAAAGAAGCTGAAGAAGCGGCTGCGGCTGCGGAACAAGCCAAAATTAGCGGCGTCACTGTTGATATTCAGCAACGCCAGCAAAGAGATAGAGGCGAAAGAGGCGAGCGCGGAGATCGTGGTGGGCGAGGACGTGGTGATCGTGACCGTGGAGGACGCGGAGAGCGTGGTGGTCGCGGCAGAGGTGGTGACAGAGGCCCTGGAGGCCCGCGTCAAGCAATGACAGCCGCGGCAACAGCGGCGACACCGTCACCAGTTCCCGAACCAGCAGAGGTGCCCGCTGCTCCGCCAGTTGAGCCAGCAGTGGAAGCGCCTGCGCCGCCTGTTCAGGAAGCCAGCGCCGCAGAATCGGCATAGACCTGATTCTCGAACCGTTTTTGATTTGATACGACGGCGCAGCCACTTCTTACAGAGCGCGGCTGCGCCGTTTTTATGAAGACAGACCCTTTATTAACGACTAGAGGTTTTTATGGCAATTACCGCAGAAATGGTTAGAACCCTGCGCGAAAAAACTGGCGCAGGAATGATGGAATGCAAAAAAGCGTTGACCGAGGCAGATGGCAACGAAGAGCAAGCAATTGAAATCTTGCGCAAAGCAGGTTTAGCCAGCGCCAAAAAACGCGAAGGCCGCATCGCAGCCGAAGGCGCAGTGGGCTCTTACATCCACATGGGCGGAAAAGTCGGCGTTCTGGTTGAAGTCAATTGCGAAACCGATTTCGTTGCGCGCGGCGAAGATTTTCAGAGCTTCGTCAAAGACCTGGCCATGCACATTTGCGCTTCCGAGCCGCAGTTTGTCAGCAAGGAAGAAGTTTCGGCTGATGTGATCGAAAAGGAAAAAGAGATTGCTCGCGGACAGGCATTGGCCGATCCGAAAAATGCCAACAAGCCGGAACAGATCATCGAAAAGATGATCCAAGGCCGGTTGGACAAATTCTTCACTGAAGCCGTTTTGCTGGAGCAGCCGTTCGTCAAGGATCAAACCGTAACCATTGCCGAACTGGTCACTCAATTGACGGCCAAGACTGGTGAAAAATGCAGTATCCGCCGCTTCGCTCGTTATAAAATGGGCGAGGGCCTGGAAAAACGCGCCGACGATTTCGCCAGCGAAGTCGCCGCGATGACAAAGTAAGTCAGTGGCTGGTAGGCGTTGTTGGAAAACAACGCCTACCACTTGCTACCTAAAGTCGAACATCTAATCACCGTGTCAGATTCAACCAACCAAATTCAACCTGCTTACGGGCGCGTTCTGCTCAAGCTGAGCGGCGAAGCGTTAATGGGCGAAAACGGCTATGGCATTGACCCCAAAGTAGTCATTCGAATCGCGCAGGAAGTGAAAGACGTTCACGAACTCGGCGTAGAAATCGCGTTGGTTGTGGGCGGCGGCAACATTTTTCGCGGCTTGTCAGCCAGCGCGATGGGCATTGACCGTGCTTCAGCAGATTACATGGGAATGCTGGCGACGGTGATGAACGCAATTGCCTTGCAAGATGGATTGGAAAAAGTAGGTGTCTTTACCCGTGTAGTTTCGGCTATCGAAATGCGCGAAGTCGCCGAACCCTTCATTCGCCGCCGCGCAGTTCGCCATCTGGAAAAAGGCCGCGTAGTCATCTTTGCCGCCGGAACCGGCAATCCGTATTTCACTACCGATTCGGCAGCGGCGCTACGTGCGTTGGAAGTCAAGGCTGATGTGCTGATGAAAGCGACAGGCGTTGGTGGAATTTACACTGCTGATCCTCGCAAAGACGCAAACGCCGTCAAGATTGAGGAGCTGAGCTACATGCGCGTGTTGCAGGATGAACTGGCGGTAATGGACGCTTCGGCAATTTCGCTTTGCAAAGACAATCGGCTGCCCATTCTGGTTTTTAACATGAATGAACATGGCAACATCAAACGCGCGGTGATGGGCGAACGAATCGGCTCCATCATCAGGCCAGATGATGAAATCAAAACAAAGTAGTGAATCAACAGACTTAAAGACGAGTGACAAGCAATGGATTTGTCACTCGTCTTTGTTTTAGCAAGCTTGGGCAAGCGTTAAGACTCCCGCTTGCGATATGGGAGAAAAACTATGGCAACAGCAGAGATCATCAAAGACACAAAATCACGAATGGATAAATCCATCGAAGATTTCAAACACAAGCTGACAACCGTTCGCACCGGGCGCGCTTCCGTCAACCTGCTCGACGGCGTCACAGTGGAGTATTACGGCTCCCCAACGCCGCTCAATCAGGTGGCAACGATCAATGCTCCGGAAGGCTCCCTGTTGACAGTGCAACCTTTCGATCCATCCCTGGTCAATGACATTGACAAGGCAATCCGCGCTTCCGACCTGGGCTTGAACCCATCGAACGACGGAAAGCTGGTCAGAGTGCCCATTCCACCTTTGACGGAAGAGCGCCGCAAACTCATGGTCAAAGGCACACACGAGATGGCCGAAGAACACAAAACCTCTGTTCGTGGCATCCGACGTGACGCAAACGAGAAGCTGAAGAAAGCGCTCAAAGACAAACTCATTTCTGAAGACGATGAGAAACGCAGCCTGGACGAAGTTCAAAAGCTGACGGATCAAGCCATCGCCAAGATTAGCGAACTGCTGGACCACAAAGAAAAAGAAATCATGAAAGTCTGACCCTTTGGGTTGGGAACGCACAAAGCAAAAGGTCAGGAGCAATGCAGCTTCCTGACCTTTTGCTTTGTGAAAGCGAAGATTTCGACTTTGTCACGGTTCGACCTTGTAGACTTTGCCGTTCCAGACCACCGCTACGCGTTCGCCCAATGCGAAGCAGTCAGCCAGCTTCGATTCTTTGCCGATCAAATCGAAGAATTCGTTAGACCCAAATTTCAGTGTCACAATTGGCAGCTTGTTTTCGGGTTTGAAATCACTGTCCGTCCAAACTCCATCGCGCAAATAAAATGTCTTGCCTGCCGCTTGGCGCATTGAACTTTGCGCCGAACGATCAGGTAAAGATTGAATCTTGTCTGCGCGGAGCAGTTCTTCTTTTTCCTTGCTGAGTTTAACGGCTCCCTGCCCTGAAGCCGCACGAGACATTGGAGCCGGTGGGGGCGCTTTCGGTGAGACACTTAACCGGCTGTCAGCCGCCTCGACATTGACAGTTTCAGATACGCTTCCCGGCATTCCTGCCACACGCATTCCCGGCTCCAAAACCAGGTATGACGTGTACGGAGTAACGATGCCGTAACGAGTGCCGAGCTCAATAATCTCGTCTCGCAATTCTTTTGATTCGCCGTTTGCCCGGATTTGATCCAGCAGATGACCTACGCGACGCATGGCCCACAAATTTGCCAGGAACT
>CAZXHW010000524.1:0-6057 GCA_964639915.1 uncultured Heliomicrobium sp. | reverse complement strand
CTTGCAAAACCTCGCGATGCGACTCGAGAGCGGCGAGTTTTTCGAAATCGGTCCGACCCAGAACTTCTTTAATTTGCTTCAACTCGAACCCCAGTTCCCTGTAAAACAGGATTTGCTGGAGCATCAAGAGCTGGGCCTCTTCGTAAAACCTGTAGCCATTCGCCCCGACATAGGCGGGCTTCAGCAGGCCCATTTCATCGTAAAAATGAAGCGTGCGCACACTGACGCCTGACATCGCCCCCACTTGTTTGACTGTGTATGCCATCGTTCTTTCCCCACAGAGATACCAGCATGGATTCTGCGATTGCCCTGCATTCTCTGGGTTCACGTAACGTAAGAGTCAAGGGCTATTCTTGGCGAAATCCACAAAGAATGTGACAAAAAATTGGCCAGTGCCAACTTGGCGAAATTCCGCCTCCTCAAACCACTCAAAGCGGCGCCTGCCAGCAAGTAAGGAAGGCCGCGCGCATAACTACTGTTTTAGGAGGTGTACCCTTGGATTAAATGATTATCTTCAGTTGGGAATGACCCGTGGCTTCACGGCGAGATAGTAGCGATAAGATGCTGGCCAATGTAACTACACAAATGTGTAGTCTGCTGCTGACGTTTCAGAGTCGGCATAGTCCAGGTTTTGGCGAGACTTTCAGAGCAAGGCAACGGCGGTCGGCGCATTGTATGTAGGCGCTGGCCGCTGTCGCAGTCAAAGCTGGGAGAAGTGCCGGCATTCAGAACACGATGATCATGAAATGCCAACTATATGCGTCCTCTCCCCCATTCGCATCGTAGGTAACGACATCAACGTTTGTGCTACTGGAGAATGTGAAGTTGGCGCCCATATTGTTCGCTGCACTGTTACCTGGACCGTATTGAGCAGTGACGGATAAAAACCGATCGTTAACCTGGAAGCCAAAGTTGATTCTATATACTCCGACAGCAAGTTTACTGACAGTGAATCCGCAATTGCCCGTTGATGAGCCTGTGAGGCCGTTGTAACAACGCGAAATTTGCCCTTCAGAATTAACGTATAACATCGCTTTAGCCGTGCCGCTTAGGTTGAGCGGGGCCACGCTCAGCGGCGAGGCGCTCGTGCCATTTCCAACCAGCGTGCTATTGTGCGCCACTGAGCTTAAGAGGTTGGGGGCCGCGATATTCAAGCTATTCCCTGACGGCGTAATCGTGATGTTCGATCCGGCCGTCAAATTGACGTTATCGAACAGCCCATTCAAGCTCTTGACCACCTGTCCCGATGCGATCTTCGACCCAATCACTGCTCCATTTGCGATCTTCGGCCCGGTCACGCCACCATCTGCAATTCCGAGCGGCGTGGCGCTTGTGCCATTGCCCGCCAGCGTCGCGTCGTGGCTTACTTGGAACAACGCTCCGGCCGCGGAGGTGAGTTGCACCGTCCCGTCCGGAAACTTGATGCCTCCCGACTTCGATTCAATCTGCCCGACGACGGTCAGTGGGGAAGTCGGAGATTGCGTCCCGATCCCGATTAGGCCATTGAAGTCTTCCGAGATGACAGAGTTCACCAGATAATCACCGCCGCCGAACTTCGGGATTTGTCCGGACGTGCCGTAACCACCCAGATTGACAGTCGGCGTTCCCTTAGCTGCCTGCCCTTTCTCGATTCGTGCGCCCACTATATTCGTCTCGGAGGCCGTTGCGAACGTCAACTCGCCGCCGTTCAGCGCTGCTTCGGCTCCAATTGCTTCCTGGCTTGTCACCCAAAGCCGGTCAGTTTGCGGGTCTCGATCACGCCCGCGCTCGACAATCAGATGGCCGCGCCGTGATAGAGACATTTCGGCGTTCCCTTCTTTGAATGTCAACGTATAGGCGTAAAGGCCGCTCGGTACAGCCTCGCCGTTTCCGTTCTTCAATGTCCATGAAAGTTCAGGGCCACCGACTAAGCCGCTGTCATAAACGATTTCGCCTGCCTGATTGGAGACTTCCAGCCGAACCTCTTGAGTCAAGCTCGGGGCGGTGAAACGGATCTGCTGCTGCTGGATAATGATCGTTACTTGCCGTGAATCCCGCGAGACGACTTCTCGTGAGGCGGATGCAGTTTGAGGTTCTTGCGCAATAACAAACGGCGCAAAGAGCGTTACGCAAATTAGAGATAGCAAAAAATGGTTCTTCGAATTCATAGTTCTTCCCCTTGTGTTTTCGTTTAAAGATTCGCTTTCGGGCTGGTGACGCCCAGACTCAGCGCAGTTTTCCCTGCCCCTGAACCGTTTTATGAATTACGGAAAGAGGCTTGGATGAGGCTGGCATCCTGCCGTGCAAGTGCCAGCCCATTGAATGTGAGACCGATGAGAAACAGCGGAATACAAGACGGCGGTTGGGTAATAACCGACGCTGGTTGGGGGAATTGCGTTAATGCTCCTCAGAACTTTTGACGATCCGTTTAGCTGAGGACGATCAATTTGCTGACAGTGCGGTTATAGCGGTAATGCACCGGCTGATGTAACTGCACAAATGTGCAGTGTGACGGCGGCGGTTTTAGACCAGGTGTTCGCGCAGGGCTTTGGCCACGGCTTCGGATTTGGAGTGAACTTGCAGTTTCTCGTAGATGTTCTTGAGGTGGAAGGAGACAGTGTGAAAAGAGATGCCCATTTCGTGCGCTGCGGTCTTTTTTTGATGGCCTTCGACCAGCAGTTTCAAAAGCTGCCTTTCCTGCCGAGTCAGGTCATAAGAAGCTGAGACGGGGCGAAAGTCTCGGAATAACTGGACGACGCGCCTTGCGACTTCTGGAGACATTGGCGCACCACCGCTGGCTGCTTCTTTCAGCGCTTCCAGCAAGCGCGAGGACGCTGTGTTTTTGAGCAGGTAGCCGGTCGCTCCCGCGCACAAGGCATTAAAGATTTTGTCATTATTTTCGTGAATGGTCAGAGCCAGAATTGCGGTATTAGGCAGCCGCTCGCGAAATAGGCGGATGCCTTCGGTCCCCGAAAGCCCTGGCAAGCCAAGATCTGTCAGGATAATGTCGGGTGGTTCAAAATCTGAGACGGCGGCGAGCGCATCTTCGACGCTGCGATAACCTTCGACACACTGAAACCCTGGAGAGCCATTAATCAGCAGCTTCAATCCTTCTCGCACATCACGTATGTCTTCGATGATGATAACGCGAAGCGGCGCATCAGGACTTGTCTGTCCGGTTCCTGTTTTAATTGTGTCAGAAGAATCGGTCATTGTTATGGCCACGTTAATGGTCACGATCCTTGCGTTGCGGATATAGCGACTTTTTTCGCAAAAGGTGCTCGCGGCACCTTACTCCGCCAGGCTTAGCGTCGCTACCCGCACATTTGAGCAGGCGCGTTACTCGCCCCGCCACGAACGCCCCAGCGGAATTGTCAGACGCGTGTATGTGCCGCCGTCAAAATGGGATTCAAGCGTTAGTTCTCCGCCCAACGTCAGCGCGCGCCGCCGCATGCTCAGCAATCCGTTGCCTTCAGTTTGCGCCGTTGGGTCGAAGCCTCGACCGTTGTCGGTGATTGTGAGCGTAAGCCGTGTGCCTTCGATGCGCACCTCAATTTCAACCTGGGAGCAGCTTGAATGGCGCGCAGCATTGTTTACTGTTTCCTTGAAGATCAGATACAGGTCGCGCCGCACATTCACGTCAAGCTTTATATCCCGTGTGGTGTCAGGTGCGGTAAATTTCAACTCGATGTCGCGCAGCATCAGAACTTCCTCAGCGTGCTGGCGCATTTTGCGCGTCAAATCCAGCAAGCTATCGCGGTTGGGGTTAATCGCCCAAACAATGTCGCTCATCGAAGAAACTGACTCGCGGGCGATTTCGGCAATGGACTGGAGCGATCCGCTAACGGGTGAATTCCCATTGGCAGCCGCGTCTTGAAGCTGCTTTGTGACTTCACTGAGGATCGAAATGCGCGTCAGATTGGTGCCAATATCGTCGTGAAGGTCGGTGGCGATGCGGGTGCGCATGCGTTCAAGTTTGAGTAACTGCGCAACGCGGTAACGGTAGAGCACATACCCCACCAGTCCGACTGCCATGGCCGCAAGGGCCAGAACCCACCAGCGCTGCCACAGCGGCGGCAGAATACGAAATTGCAAAACGGCAGGCTCCGGGCTCACCACACCTTCTTCGCTAACCGCGCGCGCCATAAACCTATAGGAACCAGAAGCGAGTCGCACGTAATTAACCGAACGCCCTGCACTGGGCTCGCTCCAATCGGGGTCCACGCCTTCGAGCTTGTACTGATACCGCAGCCGCTGCTCTCCCTGAAAGCTAAGCGCCACGTATTCGATCAAAAGGTTACTGCGTGTGGAGGGCAGTTCAAGCTCCGTTACGTTCTGCACACCCGTTTCCGCAAGCGGCAAGTCTTCACCCGCCACCTGTGTCCGGCTAAGATAAATTTGTGGAGGATGATTCACGACTCGCTCAGCGTGCGGATTGAACTTCGACAAGCCAAGCGTCGTGGCGACCCAGATATTCCCACTTCGATCTTTGAAACAGTAATTAATCAGGTCGCCTGCCAAACCATCCTTGCTATTGAAATGGCGAATGCGGCCCGTCATAGGGTCAAGCTGATCAAGCCCCTTACCGGTTCCGAGATAAATACGTCCCGCATCATCTTCGGCGATAGTCCAGACGGTGTCGCTGGCCAGCCCCGTCTCGGTCGAGTAATTGACGAACTTCAGAGTTTCAGCGCTTGGGTCTTTCGTAACCGAAACACCTCTGTAACGTAAACCCACCCAGACCCAACCACGACTATCCTGGAAGATGAAGCGGGGTCTGATTTCAGGCAGGCCATCGGTCGGTTGAAACAAAGTGGTTTTTCCGTCCATGAATCGAGCGAGCATTTCATGCCCACCCAGCCAGAGCGCTCCCAGGCGGTCGGCCATCATCGTTATGACAGAGCCTGGCAAGAGTGTGTTCAATGGGATGGGCTCGAAACCGGGGCCTGCTTTCCGCGACAGATCGAGACGATAAGTTTCCTGATCATTTGCGTAATGAAGCCATAGATTTCCGGTTTTGTTTTCGGCAACAGACGGAATGGCATTGATTCTGTTGGCTGGAATTCCGTCACGCACGCTGAGCTTTCTACCGCCGGATAACTTCAGTTCAGGGCCATCAAAATGATATAAACCTTTAGAGGTATTGACCCACCAATCAGCGCGACTGTCTTGATAGGGAGCTGAAAAAATGAACGGAGCGACTGTTGACCGCGGTACGGATGCAGCTTTTCCTTCGACGATTTCTACCAACCCGCCATCCACAGTGCTGGCATAGATACGCCCACGGTGATCCTCCATAACTCTGAAGATATTTTGATAGGGCAGACCTTCGGCACTTGTAATGCCGACGATCAAGGCGCCGGAAAGTTTGCAAACACCGCCCACGTCTGTGCCGACCCAAAGGTTGCCGTCCCGATCTGCATTCAAAGACAAGATTGCATTATTGCTTAGCCCTTGCACGGTGGTGTAGTGCGTCTGCTTCCCGTCCTGGTATTTGATCAGTCCATTCAACGTCCCGACCCAGAGCGCACCTCCGTCATCAATTTCCAGGGCCGTCACCATCTGGGCAGACGTGAGGCTGAGTGGAAATCGCCGCCATTGTCCACGACTTCCGGGGTCCGCAGGCGAAATGAATTCAAAAACCTCATGCTCATTGGCGACCAATAATCGGCCTCGCTGATCCTCGACCACGCCCACAATGTTATGGTGGCCGACTCCATCTTCACGCCTGTACTTAATAATCTGTCCCTGGACGATTTCGATTAGCTCTTCCGCCATTCCAAACCATAGACGGCCGTGACGGTCAGCAAAAGCAGGCGTGTGCATTGCGACCTCTGCGTGAGGCACGACAACCTCGAACCTGGGTTCAAGGTTTTGGCTAAACCTGGACATATACAACCCGTCATCGGTTGCGACCCAGAGATTGTCCTGGGCGTCAAACAGCAGCCCATTGACGCGATTCGAGGGGGGCGAATCGCTCACGCGAAAATTGATAAATTTCTGCCTTATGCCTGGCGATGACACAGACCGCTGAAACAGGGTCATTTCTCGCTGGTCGTTGATCAGGCTAGCTACGCC
>CAZXHW010000523.1:0-6080 GCA_964639915.1 uncultured Heliomicrobium sp. | reverse complement strand
ATTCAGGGTAAAGAACAAATCTGATGGCAATTTGAAAGGTGAATGGCGAGTCTTGCGTACGTCGTCATTCACCTTTCGTTTATCTACTATCCATCGGCGGCCTTTCGCCAGCAGCTTTACGTTTCGATTCCCGCTTGGCCTCTATGCTCACCACTATTGCCGTTGACGCTATGGGCGGAGACAACGCTCCAGCCGTAGAGGTTGAGGGTGCGCTACAAGCCGCCCGAGACCTTCGCGTTCGCATTTTGCTGGTCGGACGCGAGGAGCAGATTCGCGCCGAACTGGTCAGGCAAGGTGTGCCCGATCCGCGCAAGCAGCGGCTCCATGTAGAAATCGTCAATGCGACTGAAGTCATTACGATGGATGATTCTGTGGCGCAGGCCGTCCGCCGCAAGCGCGATTCTTCGATTCGTGTGGCTGCTCGGTTAGTGCGCGAAGGCAAGGCACATGGGTTGGTCAGCGCAGGCAACACAGGTGCAGTGATGGCGACTTCTGTGTTGATGCTTGGGACGTTGCCGTCTGTTGATCGCCCGGCGTTGGCAGGCATCTTCCCTACCCTGAAAGGCAATGGCACGGTTTTGCTGGACGTCGGCGCAAATGCCGAATGCAAGCCGGAGCATTTGCAACAATTCGCCATCATGGGCTCGGTCTATTCGCGCTCGATTCTGGGCGTTCGCAATCCGCGCGTCGGACTGATGAGCATTGGCGAAGAAGACATCAAAGGAAACGACCTGACCAAAGAAACGCTGCATTTGATGAAAGAAGCTCCGGTCAATTTCATCGGCAACGTTGAAGGCCGGGACATTTTTACTGGCGATGTAGATGTAATTGTCAGCGACGGCTTCACCGGAAACGTCATTCTGAAAACCAGCGAAGGTTTGGTCGAAGCGATTATGGGTTTACTGAAAACCGAACTTGGCCAGACTTTGCTGACGCAAACCGGAGCGATCCTTTCCCGGCAGGCATTTCGCAGCGTCAAAAAGCGGCTGGATTATTCGGAGTTCGGCGGCGCTCCGCTGCTTGGCTGCAAAGCCATCACCGTCATTTGTCATGGCAGTTCAACGATCAAAGCGATCCGCAATGCGGTTCGCGTCGCCAAAGAATTTCACAAGGAAAAGCTGAGTGAGCGCATTGAAAGCGAAGTCAGCGAAATGTCTCTAAACTAGATATTAGACATTAAATGCTGGATGCTGGTCATTCCATAACGACGTTTCACTAAAATCCAGCACCCGACATCTAGCTATTGAAAATGAGCAAACTGGCATTCATTTTTCCCGGTCAAGGTTCGCAGCATCCAGGAATGGGGCGTGACTTGACTGAAAAATTTCAATCAGCTCGCGTTGCTTTTGAGCACGCCGATGCTGCACTTGGCTTTAAGCTGAGCGAGTTGTGTTTCAACGGCCCGGAAGAAGACCTGCAACTGACCATGAATACGCAACCGGCGATACTGGCTGATTCAGTTGCGGTCTATCTGGTTCTTCGTGAGCACGGCATCAAGCCCGACTTCGTTGCCGGACACAGTCTGGGTGAATACTCCGCATTGGTTGCTGCGGAGGCTTTATCCTTTCCCGATGCGCTCAAACTTGTTCGCCGTCGCGGTGAATTGATGCAGGAAGCGGTTCCGGTAGGCGTTGGCGCGATGGCAGCAATTCTGGGTATTGATGCTGATAAAGTCACTGAAGCCTGCGCAGTGGCATCCCAAAGCATCGGACAAGGGCGATCGTGCGCGCCGGCAAATTTCAATTCTCCATCACAAATCGTAATTGCTGGCCACAAAGATGCGGTCGAGCGCGCGGTCGAAGAATGCAAAGCTCGTGGAGCCAAGCGCGCAATGATGCTGAAAGTCAGCGCGCCTTTTCATTCGTCCTTGATGATTCCTGCGCAGGAACAAATGATCGAACCGTTGAAAGCCGTCAGCTTTCACGACTTGGCGGTTCCAATCATTAACAATGTAGATGCGGCAGTGGTCACCAGCGGCGCGAGTTCGCGCGAAGCCTTAATCCGCCAAATTTCAGCGCCGGTACGCTGGACCGACAGCATGCTGAAGCTGTTGACTGAAGGCGTCGAAACGTTCGTCGAAGTTGGTCCCGGCAAAGTTTTATCCGGGCTTGTAAAAGCGATTGCCAAAGATGCAGGCAAAGAAGTAAAACTGCTCAACGTAGAAGATTCGGCAAGCCTGCAAGCAACAGTCGAAGCCTTACAAGTTCAAGCGCAGGCATAAAGCAACTTCTAAATTTGGAATTCGAAATTTCAATGTTCAATCTTTCAGGACAAATTGCACTGGTCACGGGCGGCTCTCAAGGCATTGGCCGAGCCGTTGCGTTGACCCTGGCCGAGCTTGGCGCTGACGTGGCTGTGATGGCTCGCACACTGGAAAAATGCGAAGCCGTTGCCGAAGAAATCAAAGCGAAAGACCGCCGAGCCGTCGCACTTCGTGGTGATATGGGCAACGCCGAAGACATCAAAGCGGCTGTCGCCAAAGTCGGCGAAGAACTGGGGCCAATTTCAATTCTGGTCAATAACGCAGCCATTACTCGCGACGGTTTGATGCTTAGAATGAAACAAACCGATTGGGACGATGTCATCAGCACAAATCTGACAGGCGTTTTTCTGGCAACGCAGGCTGTGTTGCCGATGATGACCAAAGCACGCAAAGGCCGGATTATCAATCTGACATCGGTAGTTGCGCAGATGGGCAACGCCGGACAGGTCAATTACATTTCAGCCAAATCAGGGCTGATCGGATTTACGAAAGCCGTTGCGCGCGAATACGCATCGCGCAACATTACGGTTAATGCGATTGCGCCGGGCTTTATCGAAACGCCAATGACAGCGGTGTTAAATGAAGCGGCGCGAACTGCAATGCTGGAACAGATTCCGTTAAAACGACCTGGAACCGATCTCGATGTAGCGTACGCGGTTGCGTTTTTAGCCTCGGATGAGGCAGGCTATATCACCGGTCAGGTAATCAACATCAATGGTGGTATGTACATGTGATTGTCGATCGCGGATTGCAGAAAATCGGCAGTCCGCAGTTTGCAATCCGCAATCTAAAATCACGACTTGGAGGAATTCATGGCAGATTCAATTGTTGAAAAAGTAAAACAGATTATCGTGGACGAACTCGGTGTGGACGAATCCGAAGTTACCGATAACGCGCGATTCATTGACGACTTGGGCGCGGATTCATTGGACACGGTCGAATTGGTGATGCGATTCGAGGAAGAGTTCGGCATCGAAATCCCTGACGAAGAAGCCGAAAAAATTCAGAGCGTCGGCGACGCCTTTCGTTACATTGAAGAGCACAGGAAGTAATTCCCTGGCGCTGGCGTGCGGCATCGCCAAAGCAAATGTGAGCCACAAAAAGGCACTAAACTTACAAAAGCCAGGCGAGTTCTGGGTTACTTTTGTGGTGCAAATGCCTTTTTGTGGCTGATTGTCTTTACAGATATTTCCGAAGGGGAAGGAAGTCGTGAGCAACGAAATTACAAAGAAACGCGTTGTTGTCACTGGAATCGGTTTGGTTAGCCCGCTGGGGAACACTACGGAAGAAACCTGGGCTGGGCTATTAGCCGGGCGCAGCGGAGTTGATTACATTGCGCGCTTTGATACCAGTCAACACAAGGTTAAATTCGCCGCAGAAACCAAAAATTTCGATCCAGGCAAATTTATCGAAAAGAAAGAGCTGAAGAAGATGGATTACTTCATCTACTTCGCAGTTGCCGCATCCAGAGAAGCACTGGAAGATTCCGGCTTGAAAATTGGTGAAGACAACGCCGAACAAATTGGTGCTTATATTGGCAGCGGCATTGGCGGATTCAGCGTCTTCGAACGCGAACACACCAAGATGCTGGAAGGCGGCCCGGATCGCATTTCACCGTTTTTCATCCCAGCCTCAATCGTCAATCTGGCTGCCGGGTATGTTTCGATTTACACTGGGGTCAAAGGCCCAAATTCTGCAACTGCAACGGCTTGCAGTTCGGGCGCGCATGCAATCGGAGACAGTTTCAGAATCATCGAACGCGGCGATGCCGTAGCGATGATCTGCGGTGGGTCGGAAGGCGCAATCACTCCCATGTCGGTTGGGGGCTTTGCGGCGATGCGAGCGCTTTCCACCCGAAATGATGATCCTCAACGCGCCTCTCGCCCTTTCGACAAAGATCGAGATGGGTTTGTCATTGGTGAAGGTGCAGGGATTTTGGTGCTTGAAGAATTGGAGCATGCCAAAGCTCGTGGAGCCAAAATTTATGCTGAAGTTGTAGGCTACGGCATGACCAGCGACGCGTTTCACATCACGATGCCAGACATGGACGGTCCGCGCCGTGTCATGCTGAAAACGGTGAAAGATGCAGGCATTTCTCCGGATCAGATTGATTACATCAATGTTCACGGGACTTCGACGCCTGCCGGTGACGTCAACGAAACCAAAGCGATCAAGGCAGCTTTCGGGGACCACGCGTATAAGCTGGCACTCAGTTCTACAAAATCCATGACTGGTCATTTGCTGGGGGGCGCCGGTGGACTTGAAGCTGGCATTACGGCATTGGCAGTTCACAACCAAATTTTGCCGCCAACTATTAATTACGAAACCCCTGATCCGGATTGCGATCTGGATTGTGTGCCTAATCAGGCAAGACCTGCCCAGGTAACCTATGCGTTATCAAACAGCTTTGGCTTTGGCGGAACAAACGCTGCGCTGCTGTTTAAGCGTTACGAAGCGTAACAGCTAACAACATGAGACCGGCGTCATAAACCCGTAAGCGAGCCTAAATACTTGGCTCGCTTAACTTTTTTACGCTCCTTTCTTGTGACCCAAGACCAAACACTTCCAAATTTTTTCGACTGAAATAATTACACTTTCATACAAAGCGTTTTCCCGCACGATTTCCAGACAAAATAGAACTAAGTCCAATGTTTTCAGCGCCGGTTCCGATCGAGCGTTTCTTGGCATAAACATTGCTCGGCCAGTGACAGACCGCGGTCTAATGAATCAATGCTAAGGCACAAACGGAGGACGATTAAATGTCGAACCGTAGACATAAAATAATGGTCGTGGAAGATGACCTTACCCTGCGACTCACCCTGACTGAATTATTTCGCTTACAAGGATTTTCCGTTGTTACTGCGCGTGACGGCGATGAAGGTTATTTGCAAGCTGTTGCGCATCAGCCGGATCTGATCGTCACCGATTTGCAAATGCCGATTTTGGATGGGCTTGAACTGGCCAGGTTAATCCGTCGTGAACGCGGCAAGCTAAGTGGCATTCCCATCATTGCCTTGAGTGGCAATCTGGGCGAGTTTAATTTACCTGATAAGCTTGGAGCGGGAATTGACCGATTTGTGGATAAATCAGTTTTTGACAGCAAAAGCTTAATGGAGTCAGTAAATTCCCTGTTGGGCGTTAAGAGTGTAGCCACAGCAATGTAGGCTGACCAGTTAGGCAGGGATGATAAGTTTGGAAAAGGCCCCCTTTGCATCCCGTCCCGACGAACTTTTCAACTCTGCCTACTCTAAAAAGCCATAAAATTCCCTCTGAACGAAGGGCAATAACGCAAATACCACCGCAGGTTTATACAAATCCAGCCGCGTAATCACTCCATCTGACAAAATTCCAATTGCGCCATCCTGCTGTTTTGAATTTGAGCGGCCAAAAAACCGGTCGTCAGCTTCACCCAGCTCAATTCCCTGCCGGACCAATTCCGCAATAGGTTCTGGCAGTAAAAACCGGCCCGACTGCCCTTTCCCGACTTGACCTTGCCGATCAACGACTACAATCCAGGCATAAGCCCACATTCCCTCTTCTGTATCCAGCGTTCCGCCTTCCAGGCCTACGCGAAACTGGGCATCAGACGTTTTTTCCAAAGCCTGCTGTGCGCGGTTTAACGCACCAATAAACATTTCGTGATCGGAATCCGGCTGCGCGCTGACTCCGGAATCTGTGTTGACGCCAACCGCACGCGCTTCAGGCCAAAAAGCCACCACAGCTTCAGCAACACAATTGATTTTGACGGGATTTCCAGAACCGACGGCAAACAGATAATTTGATGGCATACGTAAGGTCAATAAGTTGAAGTTTGAGT
>CAZXHW010000522.1:0-6091 GCA_964639915.1 uncultured Heliomicrobium sp. | reverse complement strand
GAAGCCAAACGAGTTATTGAATTGATCGAAGAATCCGGCTTGCTGCATGGCTATTTGGAAGATCAGCTTTTTGAACCCAGTGTTGAACGTGGTCGGGAAATTCTGTGGCGCAGAGCCGCCGCGCTAACCGGTCGCCCGTACATTGCTCGCTGTGCAGAAGAACACAGCGGCCCGCACAACCCGTGGTTCTGGCAAGGCGAACTGCAGGGTGGCGGCGTGCTGAACGATATGATGTGCCATTCAGTCGAAGTCGCACGTCATCTACTGACCGATCCAACCAAACCTCGCAACAGCATCAAACCGGTCAAAATTTCAGCCACCATCGCCTGCCTGAAATGGTCGCGTCCTGAATACGCCGACCTGTTGCAGCAAATGATGAGCAAGGAAGTAGATTACCGAAACCGTCCGGCGGAAGACTTTGCGCGCGCGACAATTCATTACGTTGACGATGCCGGGCTTCCGCTGATCGCTGAAGTGACCACTTCCTGGAGCTTCGTTGGGCCAGGCTTGCGGCTGTCTTCGGAGTTGCTGGGGCCGGAGTATTCGATGTTTATCAATTCGCTGAACACCAGCTTGAATCTGTTTTTCAGCCGCAAAGTCACAGGCTCAACCGGCGAAGATTTAGTCGAAAAACAAAACGCCGAGCAAGGTTTGATGCCGGTTGTTGCCAATGAAACCGCTGAGTACGGTTACGAAGCGGAAAACCGTTATTTCGTGAACTGCTTCCTGGATGGCAAACAGCCGGAAGTTAGTTGTTACGACGGACTGGAAGTCACGCAACTGCTGATGACGGCTTACAAGAGCGCCGAAGAAGAACGCACCATCGCATTTGATCCAGCTGCTATCGAAAATTTTATTCCGGCAGTCGCGCGTGGTACCTGGAAAGGATAAGTCAGCCAGATGTGGCTCAAGCATTTCGCTGCCGGATCAGCCAGGCGTGAACCACCAACCCAACCAACACCAGCAACAATAATAGCCAAACCACGCTGCGATATTCCCATTGCAGCGTGGTCGCATTTGCCCAATTTCCCCAGCGCCCGGAAGCTGCATTGTTCAAATCTGATTCTTCTCGCGAAATAGCATTGGCAGCAAATGAGTATTTGCTTTGTCCGGCGCTAAGTTCATAAACGCCTGCGGTATCGGCTTTGATTGTGGCGGTTTTCTCTCGCGTTGGCAGGTCGCGGCTTTTCTGTTTTGGATCAATCAGACGAACAGATTGAACACCAGCTTCGACCGTCAAGTTTGCATTGCTGCCCAAAGGAATGTTGGCCTGCCGCAATCCCGGCGCAACGATGGCTCGCCAGTTCACCAGGTTCAAAATCAGAATCGGCCAGTTTGG
Source organism: uncultured Heliomicrobium sp. (assembly GCA_964639915.1). Lineage (GTDB taxonomy): Bacteria > Acidobacteriota > Blastocatellia > RBC074 > RBC074 > RBC074. The sequence goes on along the minus strand of CAZXHW010000522.1, from coordinate 4,752 downwards.
CGTTTCATGAAGCGTCGAAAGTTCAGGTCGTAGTCGCAGCCGTAATTCGTGCTGTCCGTTCCGGTTAATGTCTGTCAGCAAGGCAATATTGCCTGCCGTAATGATCGGAGCACCCGGAATTTGCGAACTCGCTGCGCCCCAAACGACCCCACCCAGAGACAATCCATCGGTTAACGGATGCGCTCGGTCAACAACGAATGGGCCAAGATAACTGCTTGCGCCAGCTTCATTTAGAAGTTGCAACGTCCAGGCTTCCGCATCAACTGCCTGAGCATCAACCTTGTCTGTGATCACCAGCTCCGGCCTTTCCGCACTGATTCGAACTTGCGTAGAAGACTCAAGCGCTCGTTCAACCAGTTCGCGCAGCTTCGGATCATTCACTCGAAGATCAACCCGAACAATCTTGCTGGCTTCTGGCATCAACACAACTTCGTTATCCACCGCCAGATCATCATTACCCAGTTTTGCCCGTAAAGGCGAAGAGATGTTTTTGACCGTCAGCGTGATTCGGCGGGATTCATTCGCGGCCAAGGAAAGGCTTTGTGGTTTTGCCGACGACTCAGATTCTATGGTCAGGTTGGCTGACGCAGATTGCCTGGAAAGGTTGGTGACTTCCAGCAACACGCGCTCTTCATCTCCGCGTGCAGAACGCGTCGCCGCAGTAAATGCCAGATTCGGCAACGCAGAGCCGAATGACCACCACTGCAATCGGCTGTCGCTTGGCTCCTGTGCCGGAGCGTGGTCGCTGACAACCAGCACGCGAGCCCGATTGCCGCCCAGTTCAAACGCAAAGGCAACGGCATCTTCCAGCCTTGCCGTTGGCGAACCGCACTTCCAGTTCTCCAGCAGTTTGATTGCTTGCTCTGTGTCGCCAACAATTTCTCCCAAAAGCTGCGGAGCTTCGCCAGCCAACACAAATCGCAATGGTTCATAACGATTTGCTCTCAACTCGCTTCTAATTGCGGCGGCGGCACGATTACGCGAACTGTCTTCGCCGCCAGCTTGCATGGAAAATGAATCGTCCAGCACAACAATCAACGGACGAGCTGCATCGCCGGCTCGCATCAAAGGCCTGGCTGCCGCCGCTACCAACAGCAAAATTGCCAGCAACTCCAAAAAGAAAAGCAGTGGCGTTTGCAGCTTGTGAATTCGCTGGCCGCCGTCCCAACGCTGACGAACATCCAACCACAGCAACAGACTGGAAACTTGACGCTCTTTCGCACGATTGCGAAGGAAGTAAATCGCCACCAGCAATGGCACTGCCAGTAAAGCGATGAATGCAATTGGGAAGCTAAAAACAGGCATTGGCTTTTAAGAAGGCTGAGACAACATGCGGCCTTTTCAATTGAGTTGCCAGAAATGCCAACCACAAAAAGCGCAAAAGGCACAAAATTGATTTTGATCGTTTTTGCCTATTTTGTGCCCTTTGTGGTGAAACTTCTTTTTGTTCATCAGAAGGGGAATAGCTCATTCAACTCTGCCGCCGAAGGCTGTGCGCCATACTGACAAAGCTCAAATGCTTCTGCATATTTGATCGCTTGGCCTTCCTCCGACCCATAACGCTGCACCAGCAAGTCACGATATTTGTTTGCCACATCGGCATCGCGATCAATCAGCCAATCACGAATGAAATCCCTGCGCGCGTCGTCGCCTTCAGGAACACCGGGCAGATACCTTCCCATCCAGGAATTTTTATCCGCAAACTGTGAAGTCATGGTTTCAATGCAAGTGCGCTTTTTGCTGATCACTTCATCCACACCGACAATAATCGCAGGATCGAACGGATATGGTTTTTTGAAATTGTCGGAGTAATACAGGATGACAGGATTTTTCGGACAAGGCGGCACGTCCGTTACAAAAAACGGAGCGGCAACCAATACGGCTGCATCTTCGACCAGCACTCCGGTGTAGCGATGATCCGGATGGTAATCGCAGGTACGGTGGCAAAGAACGATGTCAGCTTGCCATTCGCGAATCAATCGCGCGATGGTGCGCCGATTTTCCAGCGTCGGCAGCAACTCGCCATCGTGAATGTCCAGCACCTGCGTTTCGATGCCCAGGATTTCAGCGCACTGTTTTACCTCCGCCGTCCGGCGAAGCGCCAAAGGGCCGCCAGCCATTTCAAAATGGCCGACATCACCATTCGTCGTCGCGACGAACTTGACCTTGTGCCCGGCGGCTGCCCACTTTGCAGCGGAACCTGCCGCTTTCAATTCGCAATCATCCGGATGCGCTCCGAACGCAATGATTCGTAATGACATTTTATGATTTCCTCTTGAATCAGATTTTTAAGCTGTACTTCATTTCATTGGCTGATGAAATAGATCAGGATCACTTCTTCTTAAACCTCGGACTAACGCTTGCCACCAGTCTTCATAGTGGCCAATTTCTATATTGGCAGCTTTGGTTTGCCGCGCTGTTTCAGCATCGAGCGTGTCCCCCTGGCCTGCGCCAAACTGCATAGCGGCGGCTTGAACGCGGGCAGCACGTTCGGCTAGAAGCGTGTAACCAAGTGCAAATTGTATGTCCGTGCCAACCGTGATCAAGCCATGGTTTTTCAGAATGCCGATGTTCTTCACACCCAAAGCTTCCGCAATCGGATCAGCTCCGGCATCGGAAAAGACCGTTCCGATAAATTCGTTGTAAACGGCTTGCTCTTCAAAAATGAACGCCCCCATTTGATCGAAGACCTCGATCTCTTTTCCCAGTGCGCTGTAGCCAGTCACGCAAGGCGGATGCGTATGCACAATCGCTCCCACATCCGGACGCCGCCGGTAAATCGCTGGATGAATATCAATCGAAGGATTCGGCTTATGCTTGCCTTCGATTACGCGGCCTCTCACATCTACGCGAACAACGTCGTCTGGCGTAATGTCGGCAAAGTAAAATGGATACGGATTCGTCCACATTTCGTTTGTGTCGGGAATGCGAATGCTCACATGGCCAGCAATGCTGTCGTCCATTTTTTCGTTGGCGATAATGCGGCAGGCACAGGCCAGATCAAGCCGAATTTGGTCATGAAGGTTCAAGCGAAATTTCCTCCGACTCACTTTTTCATCAAATCCAGGACAACTAAGGTCATCGCTTTCACCGCGGTGCGAAGCGTTGGTTCAGGATTTGGCGGTGCGAACAAACTGGAATGATTGCTGGGCAATTGAGTGCCGCTTTTCTGACTTTCGGCAAACTGCTCCGGCGAATAAACGCCAACGTAAAAGTAAAAGCCTGGAATCTGATGGTTGTCCAATCCAAGGAAGCCGAAATCTTCGCTACCCATCACAGGCGGAACTTGAAAGACACGCTCTCTGGTCAACGACTTTTCCAGCACCGCGCCCATTCGCGCTGTCAGCGCCGGATCGTTATAGGTCGCCGGAGCATTAGCATCACTGACTTTGACGATTGGAGCCAGGTTGGCGGGAATGCCCGCAGTTAGAGCAACGCCTTTGGCAATGCGTTCAATTGCGGCCAGGATGTTTTGGCGAACTTCGGCTTTGTAGGTTCTGACGGTCAATTGCAGATGAACGTCATCGGGAATGATGTTGTGCTTCGTGCCGCCGTGAATCGAACCAACCGTTACCACGGCAGGATCAAGCGGAGAATTTTCGCGGCTGACGATGGTTTGAAGCGCCAGAATAATTTGCGCGGCGACGACCACGGGGTCTTTCGTTCCTTCGGGGCGAGAGCCGTGCCCGCCAATTCCGCGAACCGTAATGTCTACGGAATCCGCGCTGGCCATAAAGTAGCCCGAAGCATAACCGACCGTTCCGGCAATTCCCCCCATCGCGTGCAACCCCAGCAAATAATCCGGCTTGGGAAAGCGCGTGTACAAACCATCATTGACCATCGCTTTCGCTCCGCCGATGGTTTCTTCCGCTGGTTGAGCAACCAGCATCAACGTGCCTTTCCACTGGTCTTTCAACTGTGCCAGCAGCTTTGCCGTTGTCAGTAAAGAAGAGACGTGCACGTCATGACCGCAAGCGTGCATCACGCTGACTTCTACCCCAGCATCGTTTTTGGTTTTGACTTTGCTGGCATAAGGCAATCCGGTTTTCTCTTCGACCGGCAACGCATCCATATCTGCGCGAACTAGCACGGTTGGGCCAGCGCCGTTTTTCATCAGAGCCACAACACCAAAGCCAACAATTCCGGACTGATCATATTTGCCGATTCGTTCGGTGACCTCGTACCCAAGCGCGCGGAGCTCTTTGGCAACCAAGGCCGAGGTCTTTTCTTCCTTGCCGGACAGCTCCGGCGCGGCGTGCAAGGCCTTGTAAGTTTCGACGAGCTTGCTAACTTCCTTGTTCAACAGATCGTCCAGCTTCGACGCTGTTTGCTGTGCCGTAGCCACTCCACTCAGAGCCAGCCAGCACAACATCATCATCCAATATTTACTCTTCATATTGTCTTGATTGATCCTTCAGTCTTAATTTCCAACTTTCAATGTCACGCTGCCCAGAAATGGGTTGCCGGGTTTGACTGCAACTCGATAAAGCGTTTGGGGCAACTCGTCTTCCTGCGTCAGGATGCGTTTGCCTTCCTGCCCGGCTTCGGTTTCAGCTTTGGTGCGGGTTTTCCCTTGGCCGCCAATCATCTCGAACCGCTCGATGGGCGCGCTCCAGTCTTTTTCCCATTGCGCGACCAATTTGGCGTCAATCTTGCTGATGCTGGGTTTGACGACGATTTCTTTGATTGGTTCCGGCGTTACCAGCAAAGTCAGCAATTCGCCCCGATAATCTGGGCGCGATGGCGACAAGC
>CAZXHW010000521.1:0-6093 GCA_964639915.1 uncultured Heliomicrobium sp. | reverse complement strand
GAGTCTTACGAAGAGACGTTTCCGCAAGCTTCCATCGTCCATCTGGACTACCCCGCGCGCGAAGGGCGTCCGGAAGTTCGCATGTCGTGGTATGACGGCGGATTGCATCCGCCACGTCCGGCGGGAATCAGCGACCCGGACGGACGTATGTTCAGGCATCGCCAGGAAGGCGTGATGTATGTTGGCGATAAAGGCCTTATTCTTGCTGGATTCAATGGCCAAAATCCGCGCGTTTATCCGGCGTCGCCCAAATATGTAGAGCAACCCAGGCCGGAAGCCCCGGGCGCACAGGCCACACAGCGTCGAGACAGCGCGATTGACGCTTGGGTCACTGCCTGCAAAAAAGGCCAGCCGTCGCAAACCAACTTTGAAATTCAAGCTCCTGTCACCGAAGCTTTCTTGCTTGGCTGTATGGCGCAACGTCTGCCCGGTGAGAAGCTAGTTTGGGATACGGCTCAAATGAAAGTGACGAACAACGAAAAGGCAAATGCCCTTGTAGACCCTGCCTACCGAACTGGATACACCACATAAAAAGGAGAATAAGAATGACTTCGATTTCGAGACGAGAGTTTTTCAAGAAGGCAGCAACAGACGCGGCAGTGGTGGGTTTCCTCGCCGCAGGTGTCGCAGAAACTCAGGCCAAACCGCTTGGACTGCCAATTGGCAGCCAAACCTACCCTCACCGCGCGATGCTCAAACAGGATTTTCCCGGCTTGATGAAGCAATTTGCTGACTTGGGAATTCAGCGAGTGGAGTTGTGCTCACCGCTCGGTTACACGGATTTCGCCGGCTTGGCCAACGGAAAAGAGGTCAAGAAAATTCTGGCCGATCACGGCCTGAAGTGTGAGAGTTGCCATTTCAGCATGAAAGAGCTTCGACAAACGCAGGAAGCGAGCATTGCCTGGGCCAAAGACGTCGGCATCACACAAATGCTGACAGCGACCTTGGGCGCGGGAAACACTCCAACCATGGATGACGTGAAGAAAGCGGCCGATGAATACAACAAGATCGCCTCTGTCGCCGCCAAAGCTGGCATCCAGCAAGGGCTGCACAACGAAGGTTTCGAGGTCTCGTCAGTCGAAGGCAAGCGGACTTATGACATCTTGATGGGATTGCTGGATCCAAAGCTGGTCAAGTTTCAGTTCCAGATGTCTACGATCCGAAACGGTTTTGACGCTGCCGAGTACTTCACGAAGTATCCCGGACGTTTCATCTCAATCCACCTTCAGGACTGGAACCCGGATACCAAAACCTTGGTCGCTGTCGGCAAAGGCAGTATTGACTGGAAAAAAGTCTTTACCGCAGCCAAAAAAGGCGGCGTCAAAAACTACTTCGTCGAACAGAATATGGAACTGACAAAAGAAGGCGTCGCTTACCTGAAGACTTTGAAAGTCTGAGACGCCCTCAGAAAGTAACAACCAATCATCCTTGCCCGCTGCGGTGTCGTTTGGCGCTCCAGCGGGCTTTCAAATATTCGCCCATATCAAGCTCGCCAGACATCGCTTCTCCTTCGACTTTTCCTGTGAACGTGTAGGAAAGAGCATTTCCGATTGCGCGTTCTGGCAACCTGCTTTGCAAGCGAACCGTGTCACCGTCAACGACGCCGGTAAGGTCGCGCGCGATAAACTCTCCACGATGAATCCCTTGAACGTTGCCATTTTGCTGCTGATGTAACGAAAGGGTTTGTTCACTGGCGCTTGCTCGAAATTCGATGCGAACGTCCCACACGCCTGTCAGGTCAGCCGTTGGAGCTTTTGGTGGCTCCGGGCTTTTTTGCTTGGGAGGTGCAGAGAGAAGAGCATGAAGGCGATCTGCGATTACTTTTTCATCTCCAGCTTTTAAGTTGAAGGCAGTGACAGAGACTCCATTTTGCGCGCCTCGCGAAGCTCCCACTAAAATCCGCGGGTCGGTTGTATCCAGGATTTGCGATACCTGCTGACCGCTAATGCCAAGCTTGGCTGCATCCCAGCGGATATTCAGGCCGGGACTTCGGTTCGAAAGCCCCTCTGGCTCCCGTACCTCTGTGGTGATTCCAGAGACGGAAGAAACGCGCTTCGCGATATGGTTCAACTGATCCAGCATTTGCTGCCAGATGGCTTTGTTATCTCGCTTAAACCAAACTTCGACGGCAGTCAGCGCTCCGACAATTTCCTCCTTGCCGATTTTCATATTCCGCGCAAATCCGTGATGCGGCGCGCTGTGTATCCAGGCGGCTGACACTAGGTCCTTACGACCGAGCAACAGTCCAGAACACTGTGGACCACGAAGTTGTTTGCCCCCGCTATACGCCACCATCGTGGCTCCGCGCTGCAAATGAATGTTCGGATTCATCAGGATTTCCGCAGCAGCGTCCGTAAGAACCGGAATGTTTTTCTGCCGGGCAATACGCGTGATTTCTTCGTAAGACGGAGTTCCGGTGTCAGCCTGTGGTCCGGCGAAGATATAAATCATCGCCGTTCTTGGGCCGATGGCGGCTTCCAGTTCCTGAACGCTGTTCACTTCTATGATCCGAACGCCGACGGCGCGGATGGCTGCGTCGTAGTTGTTGCGGGAATGCTTGGGGATGATCACTTCGTCTTTCCCAAGCCCATCCATGTTTGGCAGGCGAATGCACTTGTCGGGATTGCCGCCTGCTACACAGGCCAACGTGGCCAATGACATGGCCGCAGCGCACCCCGAAGTGACGATTCCCCATTCCGCTCCGGTCAATTCTCCCAAGCGTTTTCCGACAGCTTCCATCAATTCATCCAACTGGACCATGTGCTGGGCCGCAGCATCCATGGCTGCGCGGACTTCAGGCAATTCCAGTGATCCGCCATTCACCGTCAATGTGCCAGTTCCATTGATAAAAGGGCGAACGCTGATGGATTGATAAATGTCCGGTCCAATCCGCAACGCACTTGTAGACGGTTGTTGGGCAGCCATTGCCGGTTTGGAAAATAATCCCAGGAATCCCAGCAAGCTTCCACTCTTAAAGAAATCACGCCTGTTGAGCCTTCCCAAATGTTGCCTGAACGCTTCCATTGATTTGTGCGACATATCGCCTCCACTTTAATTGATGTTGTACATACTTGTGCCTCAACAACAGGCCTGTCCGCTACTGACAAATACCTGATACGGAGCCATTGGCGTTTCAAAAACTTTGCCGGGGTTCAAAATGCCATTTGGATCCATCGCTCGTTTGATTGTCTTCATCAGTTCAATCGTCGGTTCGGTCAACGCCAAATCCAGAAAGGGCGATTTGGCGAATCCGACGCCGTGTTCGCCTGACAGAGTTCCGCCAAGTTCTACCGCTTTTCGAAAAATTTCCCGCGCAGTTTCGGCACCGCGCCGCCGAGTTTCTTCGTCTTCGGTTTGCAGCATAATGTTGGTGTGCAGATTTCCATCGCCTGCATGGCCGAAGGTTGGAATGAGGAAGCCGGAGCTTCGGCCCAGACCTTCTAGAAAGCTCAGCATCTCAGGAATCCGAGACCGAGGAATGACGACATCGTGGTTGAGTTTGATGATTCCTGTGCGCGCTACGGCCGGAGACATCTTGCGGCGGACTTCCCAAATAGCATCGGCTTCGGTGTTGTTTGCGGCTTCATTGAACTGAATCGCGTGATGTTTTTGGCACATTTCACGGACAATTTCGGCTTCGCGGATGACGGCTTCTTTCAGTCCGTCTACTTCGATAATCAGCAAAGCTCCGGCAGATCGAGGTAAGCCGGATGGTTCGTAATCTTCAATTGCGTTGATCGAAGTTCGATCCAGCAGTTCCAACGCGACCGGCAAAATGCCGGAACTGGTGAAGTCGGCCACGCAGTTGCAGGCGTCTTGGGCGGATTCGAAGATCGCCAGCGCCGTCCGCCGGGCTTCAGGTTTCGGCAGCAAACGCAAAATGCAGCGCGTGATGATTCCCAACATGCCTTCGCTGCCGATCAGCAAACTTTCCAGATGAAAGCCCGTGGCGTTTTTCGGAGTGCGCGTTCCGGCTTTGATGATTTCTCCGGTCGGCGTAACGAAATCCAGCCCCAATACGAATTGCTTGGTGTTGCCGTACTTTACGCAACGCGGGCCGCCTGCATTTAGCGCGATGTTTCCCCCCAGGAACGACTCTTTCCAGCTTGAAGGGTCAGGCGGATAAAACAAACCTTCGGCCTCAACAGCTTCGGCCAAATCAAACGTTTTTACGCCCGGTTCGACGACGGCGACCAGATCGGCTTTGTTGATTTCCAGAATTTGATTCATGCGCTCGGTCGCCAGCACGATTCCCCCGTGAATTGGAACGGCCCCGCCTGTGTAACCGACTCCGCCGCCACGCGCGGTGACGTAAAACTGATGCTCGTTGGCTAGCCGCATGATTGCCGCGATTTCTTCCGCCGTGCGCGGGAAGACAACGGCTTCAGCGCAGAACAGTCGTTTCAGCGCGTCTTGCGAATTCGCTATAATGATTTCAGGTGTAGTCGAAACGAAATCGGGTCCGACGATGAGCTGTAGTTGTTCAAGAATTTTCTGTGAGATCATTTGTCGAATTTGAATTGAGTTTTGATACCGTTGAGAACAATTCCCCACCGATTAGCGATTTTCCCCAGAATTGATCACCTTTTTGCTCTGCAATTGCCGCTAAGGCAAGGCTTGCGAGCGGCACACGCATTGCACAACATTTTTGTGGAGGGCGTTGCAGCAATAGCAACGGGACAATTATGAAAAAAGCTATGAAAGTTTTGGTCGCAGTTGACGGTTCGCCGTTCAGTCTGGCCGCAGTTGATGAAGCAGCTATTATGCCGTGGCCAGCGGGCAGCGAAGTCAAATTCATTTCGGCAATCGAAATGCCAACGCCGGTTGTGGTCGGCACGATGCCGATGCCGGACAATTATTACATTGAATGGGAGAAGGCGCTCGAAGATCAGGCGACAGCCAGCACAACAAACGCAATCGCTCGTTTTTACGAAAATGGCGGTGCTGGGGTAGAGGCTGCGACAAAAGTAGTAAAAGGCGACCCGAAAGCCGCCATTGTCGAAGAAGCCGAAGCGTGGGGCGCGGACCTGATTATTGTCGGCACACATGGTTATAACGCTTTTGAAAGATTCTGGCTTGGTTCAGTTTCGCGCTCTATCGCTTCCCATGCGCACTGCTCTGTAGAAATCGTACGGCAGCCAAAAACGACAGGGAAGCCTCTGCAAATGAAGATTTTGCTGGCTGTAGACGGCTCGGCTTGCGGCGAAAAGGCTTTGGAAGAAATTGCAGAGCGTCCGTGGCCGGCGGGTACTGAAGTTTATGTGCTTTCCGCGATTCATTTGCCCATGACGCCAACGCCTGAAACTTGGGCTTTGCCGAACAGCTATTATGCGCAGGCGGAAAAAATTGGGCGCGAACACGCTGATGAAGTTGTCGCAAAAGCGATTGACCGGTTGGTGAAAAGCAATTCCGACCGTGAAGTTCCTGTGACGCTGGTTGGGCAAGCGATTACTGGACATGCCGAAGAAACCATTATCGGCACTGCGAAAGAATGGGGAGCAGATTTGATTGTACTTGGCTCGCATGGGTACAGCGGGTTTCGAAAATTCCTGCTTGGTTCGGTTTCTCAAGCTGTGGCATCGCACGCGCCATGTTCTGTACAGATCGTGCGCGCGCACGAAGGCTGAGAAGCGTAGAGGGGCAATGCATGGGCATTGCCCCTTTCGTTTAGACTGACAGAAGAGGCGGGCAAAATGACGATCGGTAAGCTGACAAATGAAGATGGGCTCAAAATTTTAACTGCGGGCAGACTTGGCAGGTTGGGTTGCATCGCGGATGGTGAACCGTACGTGGTGCCAATCAATTACTTCTTTGACGGCGAAAACATTTACATGCATTCACTGGCAGGGAAAAAGATTACGGCTTTGCGGAACAATCCTCGCGCCTGTTTACAGGTGGACGAAATCGAAGATCCATATCACTGGCGCAGTGTGATCGCATACGGAAATTATGAGGAAATCAGCGACGAACAAGAGCGCGAACGGGTTATGGCGGATCTATTCCAGCGCATGCCTCATTTGACGCCCGTCGAATCAAAGATGGCCAAAGGGCTAAGCCAGACCATCGTATTTCGACTAAAAGTGGATTCACTGA
>CAZXHW010000520.1:0-6109 GCA_964639915.1 uncultured Heliomicrobium sp. | reverse complement strand
CGGCGACAATATCCGGCTCGCCAATATGTTCAACGCCAAGCTGGTGAAATTCGCGTGCTGCATGTTCCGCCGGATCGTCGTACCGAAAGACTTCGCCGGAATAACAGAGCCGGACAGGCCGCCCGCGCTTCAAAAACCGAGTCGCTACCGTCCGCGCCACCAGCGAAGTCAGTTCTGGCCTGAGCGCTAACAAAGCTCCGTCGCGGTCAACAAACCGATAAGTCGCTTCCGCCTTTTCTGCGCCCATCCCGCGTGCAAACAGATCGTGATAATCGAAGATCGGCAGGATGATTTCGTCATACGACCAACCGGCGAACACCCGCATTGCGCGCGCTTCCACCGAACGCCGCAACCGCACTTCGTCGTCAAAGAAGTATTGAACACCTGCCGGAATTTTTGTGAGTGAAGACATGGCAATTAACTGGAAGGGGTTGGCATTTGGCTCCGAATATAGCCCAACGCATCGCTGAATCTGGTGATTAACTTGCAGCCATATAGAGTCAGATCTTCAATAACTTCAGACACAGCGAAATCTTTGGAATTTTTCGTGACGAAGCAAGCAGTCTCTCGGTTGGCGTCTGCCAAATGCCTTAGCACAGAGGCAAAAACGATGGAATCTTGTGGCGAAAGCCTATGGCTTTTTTGCAGATTGATCGCATTCTGAATTGTCAAAAGATCAATCGGGCAAACTTCCGCAACGTTTAGAATTTTATCGAGTATCGCATCCAAACTGCTTTTCTCCTCATCTCCACTTTTTGTCAGCAATTCTGTAATCCCTAAAAACTCTTCCGATAATTGTTGATACGGCTTTGAACGAGCCAACTCTCGAATTTCAGCAGTTAATTTCTCGTGAAGTTCTCTCCGTTGTTTCGCCCTGCGAACCCAGGCTTCATAAGGCTCCCCAACACTGAAAGCAGGAAGAACAAGTTTCACGTGTTGATTGATTGCCAGTTCAAGCAGTTCCAGGCAAGCGGCATGCTCTTCTCGCCAAAATGCAAGCTCGAGAACGAAGTTTGATTCGACATAAAGAATCATGCAGCGGCTTGAGTAATAATCGAGCCATCATGAATGGCCTGATAAAGCCCGGCTTCAAACATCCATCGTTGTGAAGGAAGAGCCGTTTCCGGTGTCAAATCAGAAATCATGACTAAAGTGAGCCAAGAACTTACCAGCATCTCTAATCCGTAACCACTAATCTTTTCGAGAGAGATTGAAGAACCGTTGAGAAGCTCCGACAGAACCTGCTCAGTAGGCACACTGTAATCAGGCGGCGATTGCCAATTCGCAGTTTCTGCGTTCTTCCACAAATGAAAGGAGTCAGACAAGGCCAGCAAAAAAAACGGAGAAGGGCCAATGACTGAATGAGCCAGCAAATTGCGCCTCATTTCAGTAGCCCAATTTGGTGAAGCGCCTACTTTGTTTTTCACTTCCACAAGAAGTTTAAGTTTATGATCCGCGCCATAAACAACTATATCTGGCCTCATCTTATAAACTCCTTTTTTGCACTGATAAATTCGACTGGAGGCAATCATAAGCCTTGATTACGAAAACACGAAGCCTAGAACTAGCCCTGCACAGAATACCCGCCATCCACCGGAATTGCAGTGCCTGTAACGAAATTCGAAGCGGGGCTGGAAAGGAAGACGGCGATGCCGGCGAAATCTTCGGTAATTCCCCAGCGGCCAGCCGGAGTGCGTTCCAGCACTCGTTCGTGAAGTCCATTGACTTGTTCGCGCGCGCGGCGGGTCAGATCGGTGTCTATCCAGCCAGGCAGCACGGCGTTGACCTGAATGTTGTCTTTTGCCCAGGCGGTCGCCAAACCTTTGGTCATTTGGACGATGCCGCCTTTGCTGGCGGCGTAGGGCACCGCGAACGAGGCTCCGAAGATGGACATCATCGAACCGATGTTGATGATTTTGCCTCCGCCTGCACGCTTCATTTCGGGGTAAGCGGCTTGTGCGCACACGAACGCGCTGGTCAGATTGGTTTCCAGCACTTCGTGCCATTCGGCCAAGCTATATTCGGTCGGCTGTTTGCGAATGTTTGTGCCCGCGTTGTTGACCAGAATATCCAGCCGTCCGAAGTGTTCCACCGCAAACGCGACCATCGCCTGGCAGGAAGCCTGGTCAGTGACGTTGACCGCGACGGCGGCGGCTTTGGCACTGAGCGATTCCAGTTCGGCGACAGCAGCAGCGTTTTTCTCCGGGTTGCGCCCCGCGACGACAACTGCTGCGCCAGCATTCGCCAGCCCGCGAGCCACTCCAAGCCCGATGCCTCCGTTGCCGCCGGTAACGATGGCGACGCGGCCTGATAGATCAAATGGATTCATGAAACGAGTTCCCCTGATAAAGTTTGTAGTACCGCCTTCAGGCGGAATGGAATTGCCTACCAATGCTTCCGCCTGAATGCGGCACTACATGCCTGATATTTGTCGGCCACGATTGTCTACGCTGACTTCAAGCGCGCGCGCTTTCGCGCCTTTTGATTCGATGCGGCGGACCATTTCGGCGGCGATGGCTTCGCCGTTTTCGGTAACGAAGGCGATCATCGTCGAACCGGCTCCGCTGATGGCGACGCCGAGCAAGCCTGGAAACTTATGCGCTTCTTCATTCAGATGCAGCACTTCGGAAATGCCCGGAGCCAGCGGCGCACGGTACGGCTGATGCAGTCGGTCGTGCAAAGCTTCGTTGATCAGATCGAATCGTTTTTCAGCCAGCGCAGCTTGCAACAAAGCGGCTCGCTGCAGATTGAAAATCGCATCATGTCGAGTCGTCATTTGCGGCAGCACGGCGCGCATCTTTGCGGTTTCCATCTCGAAGTCAGGAATGCAGATGACGATTTTGACTTCTTCCGGCCAGTGACGTTTGACGGTCAACAGCGAACGGCGTTCGTTCCCTGCGTAATCCGTGCGCTCTTTGACGACGGCAACAACCAATCCGCCCAACGTGCTCGGAGCCAGATTGTCGCCGTGACCTTCAAAGTTCAGCGCGTAATCGAAAAAGTCTGCTTGATCCAGTGTGTCGCCGCTCAAGGCTTCGTAAATCGAAAGCCCGGCGATGATTGCCGAACTGCTGCTGCCAAGACCGCGCGCCAGCGGAATCTGGCTGTCCACGCGAATGCGCGCGCCAGTTAATCTTTGGCGGCGCGCTTCAGCCGCAAACAGCGCCGCGCGCAACATTAAGTTCGATTCGTCGAGCGGGACTTTTTCAGCGCCTTCGCCGGTCGGAATGATTTCAAATTTGCCGTCAAGCGGCTCAACTTCCAGCCGCAGATACAGCGATAACGCCAGCCCGCAAGTGTCGAAGCTTGCGCCAAGGTTTGAGGTGGAAGCAGGTACGATGATTTCAGTTTTCGGCATTCAAAAACTAAGCCCTTCGGAATTATTTCAGAAACAGTTTTTGACCAACAGACACAACGCCAGCTTTAGTCACGGTGGCATAAACTCCGGCGCAAACTTCATTTAACCGGGCCACGGATTTCAAGACAATCGGGTCACTTTCGGCAGTATCAGGATCAAGATTGACCATTGAACAGCGAACATCTCTCAAGGTAATGCCAACTTCCGCCCCGCCGTCCGCTCCAAAGCAAATGCTGCGGCCAACCCATTGATCTTCGGAAAACTGCTCCGGGGAGTTGGTTTCAATCAGCAGGTTTGGACGAAACCGGCGGACATCCAATGGTTTTCCGCTTTCGACTTCCAAGCCCTGAATCGTGCTCAGGCTGATCAACGACACCGCCGCTTCGTCAAAGATGCCGTGATTGAGTTGCATCAGTTGTACGTCTTTTCCGTAAAGTCGGGCAATTTCAGCGCGCAATTCTTCGCTGCGCAATTCCAATTCTTTGCCTTCGGGAGTGCGAACGTGTGTGGGCAAATGCTCATCCAAGCTTTCAGCCGACCGAAACGGTTGATAACGGATCAACGAAGGAAGACGGCCAGCCGACAGCCAGGGGAATCCGCCGGAATCTTCCATTCGGCGAAACGCGAATCGCCGGTCGCCTTCAAGTCCATGCCAACCCAGCGAGCAGCTTTCCAGCGCTTCACCCGCCATGGATTTTACGGGATAACGAAAGATGTTCTTGATAACTCCAACCTCGGTCACGACTTAAGCTCCTATATATCTGGCGTAAAGAGTTCTGGCGACAGCCGGATCATCCGTGCCTTTGATGATGCTGCGCGCGTCTGTGAACACTGTGATTTCGTGCTCCGCCGTTTTCAGTTTCAGCAAAAAGCGATTGTAACTGACTTCGCCAACTTCACGCAGTTGGTCAGCCAATTCGGCCAGATCAATTTGGTGGCTGACGGCAGGCGTAATCTGAACCGAGTTGCGGCCACACAACGATGTCACCAACTGGCCGCTTCGCGCAGAGAGAAATTCAAACTTGTGTTGCTGGCAAGTTGGGCAATCGGCAGTTCGCTGACGCATTTTCAACTTTGTGAAAGTGTTTTGCCATAGATCGAATTGCAGCAAGGAACCGTGCAGCTTTTCAAGCTGGCCCGTCAACACCTTGATCGCTTCTGCGACTTGGTAAGAAGCGATGGTGGCAATAATCGGCAAAATCACTCCGGCTGTATCACAGGTCGGTGAAGTTCCAGGCGGAGGCATTTCCAAAAACACGCAACGCAAACAAGGCGTGATGCCCGGGCGAATCGTCATCTGCACACCGTAAGCACCGACCGCTGCGCCGTAAACCCAAGCTTTGCTGAGCTTTACGGACGCATCATTCAACAGGTAGCGCACTTCAAAATTGTCCGTTCCGTCCAGAACGACATCGGCGTCGCGGATCAATTCTTCGATGTTGGAGTAATTGACATCTTTGACGATCGCTTCGGTCTGAACTTCGGAATTGACACGACCGATGCGGTTTGCTGCGGCAACAGCTTTGGGTAATCGTTCAGCGGCATCGCTTTCGTCAAACATGACTTGGCGGTGCAGATTCGACTCTTCGATATAGTCGCGGTCAATCAATCGCAGCTTCCCGACGCCGGCACGCGCCAGCATCTCTGCCTGCATGGATCCCAGCGCGCCACAGCCAATGATGACTGCGTGGCTTGCGACCAGCCGCTCTTGACCTGCTTTGCCTATGCCGTGGAAAAGGATTTGGCGGGAATAACGTTCGAGGTTCATTGGGAATGATGAACGCTGAAAGATGAATTTATGCGAGATCATCATTCATCTTTCAGCATTCTGACATCTAAGTTAGCGGGTTGATCTAATGACGATTTCGGTTCCCGCATCCAGCTTCACTTTGTTGCTGCCTTGAATGTAGGTGGAACCGGCACCAGCCGCACCGCCAATTGCCGCTCCGATGGCAGCACCTTTTCCGCCTCCGGCAACCGCACCGATCACCGCGCCAAGCGCGGCACCGCCTCCAGCGCGAACAGCCGTGGTTTTTCCTTTGCTGCCGCTTTCGATGTTCCCTTCTTCATCAACTTTCTTGGCAGAATCTTCGCCGATTACTTGAACGACTTGCGCATCAAAAACGATATTTTCCCCGGTGCGGAGCTTGATGCGATCAAACGCCAGCGACAATTCGGTTTTGCCCGTCAGCTTCCCGGATTTTTTCACTTGGGTAATGTGACCTTCGACGGTTGCGTCAGCATATTTACTGGGCGTCAGAACGACTGCCGTAAAGCGGTCGCCGTCTTTCGATTCTTTAGTGTCAATTTCGTTTTCCAAACGAATCTTCAGTTCCGTGCCGCGCGGGATGGACGTTTGTTTCACGACCGCAGGCTTGACCGCTTTTCGTTTCGCTGTCGTTTTCGATTTGCTTTGGGCAAAGCTTGAAATAGCCATTGCCAATACAACACCTGTGATCAATAGAGCAGTAGAAATTTTTCGCATACGAGTCTCCTTCCAGTTGGTCGAATTGAGTTTCTTTAGTGATTTTTGTGACGGCTGAAGCTTAACAAACATCTTCTCAGCGACAAAACGGACTGAAAAATTCAAGGCCAGTTTTACTAACTCAATCTCGATTCCTATAATCCGCCCGCTTTATCAAAATGCTCTTAAATCTGACAGGAAAAGGACTCTAGGCTGAGCCTTGCCCATTTGCGATCATTGGTGTGGGAACGTTCTGCCAAGCAATTATGTTGAAAAATCTATTTGCG
>CAZXHW010000519.1:0-6112 GCA_964639915.1 uncultured Heliomicrobium sp. | reverse complement strand
CGAACAGATGGTGCAATCGCTGGAAAAGGAGAGTTTGGCGCAATGAAAGAACGAGTACTGATTGTGGAAGACGACCAGGACTTGCGCGAAACTCTTTGCGAAATCCTGGATGATGCGGGTTATGAAAGCATCGCTTTTCCTGACGCCAGGCAGGCTTTGAAACTCATCAATGAAGAGCGCGAGGTGCTGGATTTGGTGATTACGGATATTCGTATGCCTGGCGTCAAAGGCGATGAAATCCTGTTCACCGTCCGCGCCTGTCGCGTGGAAGCGCCCGTCATCGTCATCACCGCCTTCGGTTCCGTCGAACATGCAGTCGAAATGGTCAAGGCCGGAGCGCACCAGTACATCACCAAACCGTTTCATGGGCATGAATTGCTGGCTGCTGTTGAGCAAGCGCTGAAGCATTCTGCGCCTTTGCGTGAGCAAGCCAAATTGCGCAGGGAGATGAATGCCGCGCAAACGCGAATCATCGGCGCTTCACGTCCGATGCGCAGCTTGCTGAATTTGATTTCACGCGCAGCGCAAAGCAACAGCACCGTCCTGATCACAGGCGAATCGGGAACCGGCAAGGAATTGGTGGCGCGTGCGATTCACGAACTTTCCGGGCGCAAAGGGCAGTTTGTTCCGGTCAATTGCCCGGCGATTCCGGCAGAATTGATGGAGTCGGAATTTTTTGGCCACACTGGACAAGCCTTTACAGGCGCCAAACAGGCGCGCGCCGGATTGTTTGAAACGGCCGATGGCGGGACGATCTTTCTGGATGAAATTGGCGAATTGCCGCTGATGGTGCAGCCCAAACTGTTGCGCACCCTGCAGGAAGGTTCAATCCGCCGTGTCGGCGCGAATGCCGAACAACAGATCAATGTGCGCGTAGTGGCGGCGACCAACCGCGATTTGGAAGACGCCGTGCGCGAAGGCCATTTTCGGGAAGACCTGTTCTGGCGATTGAACGTCATTCCGCTGCACGTGCCGGCCTTGCGCGAACGGCCTTATGACATCCCTTTACTGGTTGAACATTTCATCAACAAAGTGGCGGAATCTTCCGGTCGGCAACCGCTGGACGTTCAACCGGAAACGCTGGCCGTCCTGACAGCCTATTCCTGGCCGGGCAATGTGCGGGAGCTGGAAAACGCGATTGAGCGTGCTGTCGCCCTTGCGCCCGGTGCCTGGCTAACACCAGAAGATCTGCCGGAACGCATTCGCGATCACGGTGGCGGCGCAGCCTTCATTGCCCGTTCCAGCGAACGCAATCTGACCCTGCACGAAGTTGAACGCGATTACATTCTTGAAACCCTTCGCAAAGCTGGGGGAAATAAAACGCGCGCCGCAGAACTCCTTGGCCTGGATCGAAAAACGCTTTATCGCAAGCTTGAAGAATTCCGCGAAGAAGGGTTTTCGCTCGACCTGCAACAAGATTAATCCTGACAATGTCCCGCGATGTCCCGGTTTGCCACGGTGCTGGGGCAATATGCCTAGCCGGATTCACTGCCCGATTTTGCTAACTCCAATCCTCTCAACACTCTAAAAGAAGGCACAAGGCTTGCACACCTGCCGATGTGCGCCTCGGGAGGCGTGTATCAATAGCTTCAATTATTTCAGTTACTTATTTCAGGAGTGTGGAGAGATCATGAAGGAACAGAACTTGTCACCTGCGGTTGCCGACAATGGGTTTCGCACAACGTTTGTAAAAGACTTTATGGCTTCAATCGTCGTGTTTTTAGTCGCGTTGCCCTTGTCCATGGGAATCGCCATTGCATCCGGCGTCCCTCCTGCTTTGGGACTGGTGACAGGAATAGTCGGCGGAATTGTCGTCGGTTTCCTGTGCGGCAGCCCGTTGCAGGTCAGCGGTCCGGCGGCTGGATTGACAGTGCTGGTCTGGGAAATCATCGCGCAACACGGCATCAGCATGTTGGGGCCGATTGTTTTATTGGCCGGTGTGGTTCAGGCGATCATGGGAATTTCGCGCGTGGGCCAATGGTTCCGTGCCATTTCACCGGCAGTGATCCAGGGAATGCTCGCCGGGATTGGCGTGCTGATCATCGCCAGTCAGTTTCATGTTCTGGTGGACGATGGCCCCAAAGGAACGGGGTTGCAGAATCTGCTTTCCATCCCCGCTTCCATTTATAAAGGCGTTGTGCCGCTGGATGGGTCGTCCCATCACCTGGCTGCGTTGGTGGGCCTGATCACCATTTCCATCATTTTCGCCTGGAGCTATGTTCCGAAAAAGCTGCAAATGATCCCGGCGCCGCTGGTTGCCGTTGTGCTGATGACAACCGTGGCGGCGGTGTTTCAGATGCCGATCAAATACGTCAATATTGATAGCAATTTGTTCAGCGTCATGACCTTTCCCACAATGCAATCGTTGGGCGGATTGATGAGTGGTCCGGTGATTGGGTCTGCGCTTGCGTTGTGCTTTATCGCCAGCGCGGAAACGCTATTGTCAGCTGTGGCCGTGGATCGTTTGCACCAGGGAGAGCGCACACAATACAACCGCGAACTGTTTGCGCAGGGAATCGGCAATACAATTTGCGGGTTGCTTGGGTCGCTGCCGATGACAGGCGTCATCGTGCGCAGCAAGGCCAATGTCGAAGCAGGCGCGCAAAGTCGCGCATCCTCAATTATGCACGGCACCTGGATATTGGGCCTCGTTGTTTTGGCCCCGTTTCTGCTCAGCAAGATTCCAACCACGACGTTAGCTGCAATTCTGGTCTTTACCGGTTTCAAGTTGTTATCGCCGAAGCCTGTGCGTGAATTGCGCCATTATGGCAAGGCGGAAGTTCTGATTTACTTTGCCACGCTGATCGGCATTGTTGTCACCAACTTGCTGGTTGGTGTGTTGGTCTGATTGGGCCTTGCGCTGCTCAAATTGTTCTATACCTTCTCTCACCTGGAAATCAGGTCGCAGATCAAACCAGCAACCAATGAAATGACCATTTCGCTGGAAGGCGCAGCGACCTTTATCCGCCTGCCCAAACTTGCAGCGGTGTTGGAATCCATTCCGGCTGAAACCAAGGTTTACCTGGAAATTGACGGTCTTAGTTACATTGATGTTGCGTGTCTTGATCTGATTGCGAACTGGCGCAAACAACACGTTGCGTCAGGCGGAACTGTGATTGTTTCCTGGGAAGAATTGCAGCAACGGTATCACGAACGCGAAAGTCGTCGCCCGGCTCCGGCTCCAGTCGTTATGCTCAAACCGGCTTCCGGAGACTAAACCGGAGCATAAACTTTTAGACAGGATAAGCAGAAGTTTCAAGGATGATTTCCGCCAGACAGCAATAACAAAATCCTGAAACACTCTGAAAATCCTGTCTAAAAAACGTCCTTACCTTGTTTCGTTTGATGTAGCACCATAGGCAGAGAAAATGGCTGGCAATTCAGCGTTTCGCTTGATTGCCAGCCATTTTCTTTGAACTATATCGGGTCGGGTTTGTTAATCGTAAGCAGGTGAGGCGGCTGACATTCCCAACAAGGAATCGGCCCGAGCATCAATTTCCACTGATCTGACCAACTCAACCGTGCATTTGGCGCGCGCAACTACGGCATCGGAAATCCTGCCTGGTAGAAAGCGCGGAATCCAGATTCTTCCGCGAGGCGCGATGAAGATCGAATCCGGTTTCCATTCATGCGCTTCTTGTAAAATCATTTTCTTGGGATCGCCTTCTCGAACGACGGACGACGTGAATGCCAGAGTGCGGTCTAATTGATTGGCGATGACTCGATGAAAGGACTTGGCGCGTTCCAACGCCTTATCCACAAATTCAGGGATTGAATAATCGAATGGATCCACGACCGTGAACATTCGCACTTCAGTGCCTTTAGGCCAGGCGCGTGAAGCCACGGCGCGCACAACCGCAGGAGCGTAGGCGGCGGAATCCTTGACGCACAACAGCACGCGCGGCGCATCTTCCGTCTCAACGTTTTCTGCGCGCACAACACGCACCGAACATCTCGCTTCAATGGCAATCCGCTGAGAAAGTCCGCCAAAATAACCACGGCCTTGTGCTGCACATTCTTGCAATCCCAGAACAATCAAGTTGGGATTCCATTGGCTCGCTTTTTTCGCGATGACGCGAACCAGCGAACCGATGGCCAAATCCGTGCGCACTTCCCAGCCGGGAAAATTATGGCGAAGAATTTGGCTGGCATAGATTGCCATCGCCGCCGCTTTTTCCACATCCTCTACAGAATCTGTGTTCGCAGAAATTGAATTCTCTGATTGAGATTTCGCGGCGAATGCAGCTCCCGGAACAGACAGCAGCACAACCTGCGCTTCCGCCGGCAGGCCTGCACGATGCAAATCTTTCAGGGCGATATTGGCGGCCTCCGAGCCATCGTAGCTGATCAGAATTTTCATTTCGCTCCCAACAGAATCTTTTTCAAGACTGTATTCTTTTTGCCTTGGTTTACGGTAAAGCCTGTTGTTTGCCGAAGACAATCGCTCAATGACTGAACTTTCTGTGCAGAGTGTTTCTGACCCTTAAGTTTCCTTGCTTAAGCGAGAAAATCAACCCCACTACAATAGGAAAACACGCACGATTTGGGAAATTTTCAAACTCAAATGTCTTCGGGCCTTACGTGCTGTAAAGCACGCAACCTCTATACCGTTATGTCAAGAGAGCTAACTTGAAGTTTTTCAAGCGAAGGTTTCTGTTCCGTGTTGCAGATTGCCTCAGAATTGTCCCAGTCTGCTACGCAAAAAATTGCAGACGAAAATATGCTTTTGTCTAAATTTCAGGTATTGCAAACCGGTTTCGGCTTCCTTGCGTAGTTAAACTATAGATGGGCTTGAGGAGACTCAATTTCCAATCCTATTTTCCGGAGTATGGCCATGAGTAGCGATAAATTGTTCCGTTCTGCGTTGAAGTGTGCTTTCAGTTTGGGAATCTTGCTGTTGATTCTGGGGGAGTGGCGGGTCGCGGTGATGGCCCAGTCCGTTCGAGTCATATCCGGCACAATCGTCACGAAAACCAATGAAGTCGTTTCTGGCGTCACAATCAAATTGAGCACTTCAGCAGGCGATAAAATTGCCGTTAGCGATTCCGAAGGCCATTTCAAGCTGGAAGCTCCACGCGAATCTGTCAGTTTGCGTGTTACAGGGAAAAACATCTCCGCCCAGGAGCTCATCCTTGGCGCGAACGACGCTACTGAAAATTTACGTGTTGAAATTGCCTATGTCATTCCGAAGATTCACGACGGATTAGTGATTTCGGCTTCGCAGCTTGATCCAACGATTGACCGGCGGAACGACACAATTTATCGCGACACACTGTTTTCACGTGACGACCAGGTTTTTCATACCCTGGACGCGGGCATCAACGCCGGACAGCACGAAGGCGGCGGCAAATCGCTGGAAATTCGCCGCTTCGGGTACAACCTGGATCACGGCGGAGTGAATGGCGGGCTGAAAGTTCTGGTGGATAACTTTCAGCAGAACCAGGGAACGCAAGGACACGGACAAGGGTACCTTGGCCAATTGAAATCGCTGACGCCGGAACTGGTGCAGGATGTTGAAATTCTGAATGGTCCGTTCAGCGCGCAATATGGTGATTTTTCCGGCTTGGGAGTGGTTCACATTCGATTGAAAGAATCGCTGCCTGATCAACTGACCGCGCGCTTTCAAGGCGGCCAGTTCGACACGTTCCGCACGTTTTTAGCTTACAGCCCGGAAGTGAAATCCGGTGAAGCCTTGATCGCTTACGAAGGTTCCCGCACTGATGGGCCGTTCAAAAATCCGCTGAATTACAAACGTGACAACATCACGGGGAATTTCGTTCATCGTCTGAACGAACGAAACACCGTCGGTTTCAAGCTGAATCTTGGCCGCAATGATTTTGTTTCGTCAGGCCAGATTCCGCTGGATGAAGTTTTTGCCGGGCGGTTAGATCGCTTTGGTTTCATTGACCCGGACAATGGAGGCCGCGTTCGCACAGGAGTTTTCAATGCTTATTACCGCCACGAAAATGCGAATGGTCGAGTGTTCAAGCTGGACGGATTTCTGGCGCGTTCGCTGTTTGATCTTTACTCAAACTTCACCTTCTTTCTGAATGACGAAACAAATGGTGATGAAATCGTCCAGCACGATTCGCGATTGCAGGAAGGCATCAAC
>CAZXHW010000518.1:0-6121 GCA_964639915.1 uncultured Heliomicrobium sp. | reverse complement strand
TGTTCTTTTTTCGTTGGCAGATGGCTGAAACACTGTTTGGCGAGTTCCCGCGAAGCTTCAACGGCAACCAGTCGAACGGCTTCGTTGGTTTGTGTGTTGAGGAAGGTCGCAGCCAGTTTGCCGAAATCGCGAAACTTCAACGTCCGTTTGCCCAGCCGGCAGCCCGTGACCGTGTTGATGGCGTCCGCCGCGCATCGGTCAATCTCGACAAAAACGATCAACCGTTTGCCGACCTTTGGCTCTTCGATGCCAATTAACTGACAACCGAGCATTGCCATCCGCACGCCTAATACCTGTCCCGGACACATGTGGCCGTGATTGCGTTCGGCTTCGACCAAATATTCGGCTAGAGTTTTCATAGGGTCGCCTTTAGTTTCTTGCTGTTCGCGGGCAATGCTACAATTAACCCAATTCACCAGCAACCGGAGAAAAAGGACCAATGGACGAGGCTCTGAAAAACATTTACAACGCTTGTGACCCTGACTTGCCTGCATCATCACAATATTACTTTGATTGTGCTGAAGCACGCGGAGAAACGGCCTTTGCCAAAGTTGTGCGCCGCCACCTGACGCTGGCTGATGGTCATCTTTGCTTTCTCCTCTCCGGGCATATCGGTTGCGGCAAATCCTCGGAATTGAAAATGCTCGAACGCACCTTGACTAATGTTCCACCTACAGAAGATTGCTACTTTCCGGTGATAGTGGACGTCAGTGAGTATCTGGACGATTTCGATGTTTCAATGACAGACATTCTACTGGCCATCGTGACGGAACTGGCGGACGCTCTGCGCCAGACATTCAATATTGAGTTGAAGGATAGTTACTTCACCAAGCGGCTGAACGAAATCAAAAACTATGTTCTGAGCGATGCCGAGATTGACAAAGGCGAACTGCAACTTGGCTTTGCCAAACTCCAAGTTCAGCGACTGAAAAAAGACCCGACCGCACGCAAGAAGGTTCGCGACATCCTTGAGCCAAAAGTGTCTTCCA
Organism: uncultured Heliomicrobium sp.; assembly: GCA_964639915.1. Classification (GTDB taxonomy): domain Bacteria; phylum Acidobacteriota; class Blastocatellia; order RBC074; family RBC074; genus RBC074. The sequence goes on along the minus strand of CAZXHW010000518.1, from coordinate 5,132 downwards.
TGCTGGAAGAGATCAATCTGGTCTTCGAAGAAGCGCGCCTGGCGCTTAAAAAGTTGCCACCCACCAGCTTGCTGAAACAGCCTTGCCGCGACCTGGTTATCATCCTGGATAACCTGGAAAAGATTCGGAAAGTCGGTCCCGTGGAAGAAGGTCTTGCTTCGCAACGGGAACTTTTTTTGGAGCGATACACTCAGCTTACCAGTATGCAGGCTCACTTCATTTATACAGTGCCGTTGCGATTGGTGCGCTCCGCTGACGGACCACAACTTGAGCAGAGATATGGCCCGCTTTTTGTTTTGCCGATGATTAAAGTCATTGAGCGTGAAACGCGAATACCATTCACCGCAGGCATAGAGTCAGTGCGGCAGATTTTGGAAAAGCGGCTTGGCGGCTTGAAGCTGGATCAAGCCTTTACGACTGAAGCAATAGACTTTCTGCTCAAATACAGTGGTGGCCACGTCCGCAACTTGATGATCTTTGCGCGAAACGCTTGTATTTACACGAACGCGCTACCCATCACGTTGCCCGCCGTACAAAAAGCCATTCGGCAAACCGTCAACACTTACAGTTCCAGCATCCCTGAAACGCATTGGGAAAAGCTGGCAAAACTTGATCTGTCTGCTGATCAACGCATCCCGAATGGCGACGAAGACTATCTGAAGATGTTTGAAAACCTCAGCCTGCTGGAATACATCAATGGCGGGGATGAAAACATCTTTGAGGAGTCTGAACCCTGGTACGCCGTCAATCCAATTGTCCGCGAACTGAAGAAATTCAACGAGGCGCGCCAAAACCTGACTGACACGAAAGAAGTATGACCGACCAAGTCGCTGAAATTGATCCGTTTGCGCCGGGTGTTCTCGACCAGGAAACAGAGCTTGCTGCGCTGACGCACGCGCTGGAATTTGCCAGCGGTTTCAGCCTGCTGTTCGTCGTCTGCAATCCTGCGCCGCTGCGCCGCCAGTTGATGGACGATCTGCGCCAGCGACTGCCAAAGTTCAAAGTTCAGGAAATCATTTTCAACGAACCAGTTAGTCATTTACTCGACGCGCTGGGCGAACAACTGGCTCAACCTTTGCCGAATGCAGTTTTCGTCAGCGGCTTGGAGCATTCGCTGCCATCCATCGCCATCGCAACAACGACATCTTTCATCGCTAATCTCAATGCTTCGCGTAATTCGTTTCCGCAGACTCTGCCGCACCCGTTGGTGCTGTGGGTTCCAGAATATGTACTGACGGCAATTGCCCAAGGTGCTCCAGATTTCTTTTCCATTCGCTCCGGCGTGTATTCCTTCGCTGCCTCGCCAGAGGAGCGCATTGAATTCGCGCGCACTCTTTCTGCTGGAGAGTACTGGCAAGCCGCGAGCCTGCCAGCAACAGAAAAGCGGGATCGGATCGCTGCGATTGAACAACTTTTGGCTGAATATGAAAACTTGCCCGCTGATCAGCGCGACCGCCGAGCAGAATTGCGACTGCTTGATCGCCTGGGTGATTTGTTTCACGCCCAAGGAAGCTATGAGGAAGCATTCCCCATAGCTCAACGTGCGCTCAAGTTGGCGGAGGAGATCGGCGACCACACAGGCATCTCCGCTTCGCTCTATCAACTCGGCGCGCTGCATCAGGATCGCGGTGAATACGTGGAAGCGGAGGATTACTACAAGCAGTCGCTGCGGATTGAGAAGGAACTAGACGACCGCGCGGGAATCGCTAGCTCGCTACATCAGCTCGGAGCTCTGAATCAGGATCGCGGTGAATACGCGGAGGTCCAGAATCACTACGAACAGTCGCTACGGATTTTGGAGGAACTCGGTGACCGCGCGGCCATTGCCAGGTCGTTGCATAACCTTAGCAATCTTCACTATTTCCGCGGTGAGTACGGCGAGGCGGAGGAACGCTACAAGCAGTCGCTGCAGATTTTTGAAGAACTCGGCGACCGGGCAGGCATCGCCAGTTCGTACACTCAGATGGGGAAACTGTTCACGGAAACCGAACGGTACGAAGAAGCATACCCTCTGCTGCTGAATGCGTTGGTTACTTTCGTTCAACTGCAATCGCCGAATGCAGAAATTGTAGTGAATTTGCTGAAAACGCTGCGTGCGCGGTGGGGCCAGCAGACGTTCGATGCAGAATGGCGGAAAACAACAGGGAAAGTCGTACCAAGCTGGTTGCAAGAAACGAGCAAAGCGGCTTCATAAACCCATCTGACACAGCCTGCTTCAGCGATATAGCAAATACTGTTGACGGCGTTCAGCGAAATCTTTTTCTCCGGCTTGCCAGGAAGCGGCAATGTCCGCCAGCGAAGCTCCGCCTTCGATTTGCTCACGCAACTTCGTAGTTCCGGCAATCACATCAAACGGCATGCGGTCATAAACGTATTCATACGGCGGCATCTGCCACTTGAAGCCGTCGGAATACAAATCGTGCATGGTTTTGATCAATGCGATTCCGGAAATGACGGGCTTGAATGCTTCACGGTCGGTGACGTGAAGCTGCACGCCGTGGCAGAGCTGGGCCACGTGTTTTTGAAAGGTTGGCTTGAAACTGTGCGGGCGAAAATGAACGCCGGGTAAGGCCAAGCCATTCAGATGTTCTGCCAATTGGTTTGCGTCGGCGTAGGGCGCTCCGGTGATTTCAAACGGACGGGTAGTGCCGCGGCCTTCGCTGAATTTGACGCCTTCGACAAACACCATTCCCGGATAAACCGTCGCCGTTTCCACTGTGGGCATATTCGGCGAAGGAATCACCCAGCGCGCGTCTGTGTCATCAAACCAATATTCGCGTTTGTACCCTTGCATCGGAATGACTTCCAGGTCGCAGCCGATGCCGAACTCTTCATTGAACATGCGCGCCAGTTCGCCAACGGTCATGCCGTGGCGCATCGGGATTGGGAACATCCCCACAAAGGATTCGTGGCCCGCTTCCAGAATGTTGCCTTCAATTCCCTGCCCGCCAATTGGGTTTGGCCGATCGCACACAATGAACCGTTTGCCGAGTTCACGCGCCGCCTGCATCGCCAGTGCCATCGTATAAATGAAAGTGTAAACGCGTGTGCCAACGTCCTGAACATCAAAAACAATCACATCCACTTCGCTGAGCATTTGTGGCGTAGGCTTGCGGACCTGGCCGTAAAGCGAATACGCCATCACGTTTGTGCGCGGATCGCGGAAGCCTTCCCACTCGATCATGTTGTCCTGGGTTTCCCCCCGTATGCCGTGCTGCGGGCCGAATAAGGCGGTAAGGATGATGTTAGGATTCTGGCTCAGCAGATCAGCCGAATGACGAAAGTTGTGATCAACCGAAGCCGGATGGCAGATTAGACCTACGCGAGCACCGTTGAGCAACCTTGTTTGCTCGCCAAGTAAAACTTCAATTCCAAGTGCGATTTTGTTCATCAGGGTATCAATTCAGGAATGAAAGAAGGATGCCGTTGTGCTCAGTTTTCCAAATCACTGAGCGCGCCAAATCAGAAATGCGAATCCACCAATCACCACCAAGAGCGCAATCACCAGCAGCGCAATGCCCAGCCCTACGGCCAGATAGTTTTTCTCGACAAAACTGCGCTGGTCTAGCTGGCTCTGGCTTTCCTCCTGCTGAATTTCTCGCCAACGCTCGCTCATCTTTTCGATGGAAGCCGGATACGGGTCTTCTGTATTTAACGGCGCAACCTTCAACGGATCTTCTGCCAGTTTCTGTTGTTGTTTCTCGAAATCGGTCACGGTCGCGAGTATCAAAGATGCGTTGTGGGCTGTCAATCTCTGGACCTGGAGACGACAGAGTTCGGATTTAGCGCAATCCATAATTCATTAGAAATCAGCGCGGCGCAAAAATTTTCAAGCAGGTGATAAATCGGCCAAGCCTTTCCCGCCTTCCCAGGTGAGGGCGTTTTGACGCTTTCATCACGAAAGGCAACGAAATCCAAATTTTGATTGCCTTCATTCAGAAAACTTTGAGACAGAAAGATAGAGAAGGAGAACAATATGAAAAACAAACTTTATGCATCCATCGTGACGGGCCTGGCGCTGTGCGCTTGTTTGATGCTGACACCTGCGACTACCAGCTACGCGCAATCAAAAAACTCAAAAAAGACGCCGCCGACTGCGCCAAACCCGACTGGTCCTATGACACCAACACTGCCCAATTCAGGCAAAGTCGCGCTGAAATGCGAGCCAGCAAGCAGCGATGTATCCGCCCAAGTCAGAGTGACCAACAACACGAACCAGGCGATTCCCAAAGGAACGCAGGTTTTTGCCAAAAATAAACTCGGATTGAGCAGCAATCTGACACTCAGCTCTGCGCTGTCGCCGAACGATTACGTGAAATTCACGCTGGGCGGCGATGAAGAAGACGCCCGCCCCTGCACGGCTTATTACGTTAAGAAGTAAGGTAACGGTGATTCTTTTCAGCTATTCCGGGCGGTTGGCTGCAACAATAAAGCTGTTCAAGCTGACCGCCTTTTCAACCTCAACCCACGAAGCTTTGTAATATAACTCTATCAGCAATCGAGCCATAACGCCGATTTTGACGAAGCCACTTCCAAACCAAAAACCGCCTCGTTTACTAAAGTGTGTCTGGCTATTGCTGGCCTGCCTAAGCCAACGGTTACCTGGCCTTCTGGCCAAACAACGCCAATCAGCCATTTATTGCCACATCGAATTATCGAACCGGCATCACCGTCAACCGACACTTCACCGTGGGGCTTGGAAATGACGGAGCCTTCAAACGCTACGCTGCAAGCACGACGGATTTGATGATTGATCTTTGCGGCTATTTCGCACCTTAACGCAAGGGTGATGAAAGTCGGCGTGGCGTTCTTAGTGACGTCGCGCCGGTTTTATTTCAGGGGAGAAATGGGAAGGCCGATGTCGCGCAGCAGTTGGGCGTAGCGCGGGTCTGAACGCAGAGGGTCATAGATGGGATCCACGCCCAGGGTGAGGATGTGATCGGAGTGTTCGTCATAGGCTTTGCGAAGCCAGGCGAAAGCTTGGTCTTTCTCCCCCAGGGCGATGTAGATTCTGGCCAGATAGGTTGGAGAGACATGTTCTTTCGCGGCTTTTTCCTTCAGCTCCCGCAAAATTCCCAGCGCTTCGTCGCGCTGCCCAGCGCGGGCGCAACCGTAGGCCAACCAGGCACGGT
>CAZXHW010000517.1:0-6128 GCA_964639915.1 uncultured Heliomicrobium sp. | reverse complement strand
GACGAATTGTGCAAGTTGATCGTCAACGGCCTGCAAGTCACTGGCCCGGGAGACGATTCATACAACATTTTCTAGCGATTGGAAGGCATCATTGTCCAGGCAGCGCTTTCCAGAACCAAAGGTAATAAACAGGCAGCGGCCAATTTGCTTGGCCTATATCGCCCAAGGCTTTACAGCATCATCAAAAAATACCATTTGCTGGATGGCGAAGAGGTTTCCTAGAAAAGCAAAAGCCAGAGCCGTTTCATTGCTCTGGCACATTCACCTGCCTAAAACATTCGGGGAGCTTAGCTCCCCGCTTTTCTTTTACGCGATACCTTTTGTCTGTGGATCAGAGAAGAGTGCGGAAAAAGCCTGATAGGCAGATTCCTTCACAGATTGCCGTTGCTTGACCCAGGAGTTTACTGTTGAAATCGCTTGTTTAGTCGCGTTCACAGGTGCAAGCTTTTTTTGCCTACGTGTTTTGTTTTCTTCTTGTTGGGCAGCGATGTCGTGACGTTTGATCAATTTTGCGTTCTTCATAAATCCTCCTGTTTCGTAAGTAGTTAACGCGGCAAAATGCGATGGGTTCCAACTGTTCTAATAAACTTCACTAATGCAATCAAACACGAGTAAGAGGTTCAGTAGACTTGCGTAATTGAGCGGTAGACAGCCAGGAAAGTCAGCGCTCCACAGATAGAAACGACCAGACTATAGATATTCACCGACGTCCATTGGGTAGTTCCAAAAAGCATAAAGAGCAGGCCGCCAACCATTGCGCCGATCACAGCCAACAGCAATTGACGCATTGCCTGTTCATCGTCACGCGGTCCCACCACACAATACCAGGCTAGTGCAAGACCTAGTCCCACAATTGTCCATACTAGAAACAACATAACTTCTTGAATTCGCTTTTTGGAAACTCATCTATTCCTCAAACCTGGAAGCTACTGCTTTGTGATAAATGACAGACGCGAGCGGACAATGATTCAAGCTTCCAATTTTGCCCGCTCGCGTTTTTGCGGGGCTATAATCCGGCTGCTTTACGAGCAGAATAACGACCTAAGGTATTTGGAAAGGCCAGCACTGCTTCCGGGGCCGTGGCCTTGTTATCCTGTAAAACTTCCTTGGCAGTTACATTCTTGCCGTAAACATCTTCCATATCGCCTTTGTCTGGCTTGATTACAACGCCCTTTAACTCCAGTCCGGCAAACAACCCTTTGCTACGCGAATAGGAAAGAATTTGCGCGTCCAGCTTCAGATCCGTTGAAGCGCCGGTTTGGCGTCCAACCGGTCCAGCCGCCACTGAGGCGTCAGCGCCCAATGTAAATTCATTGGACAACAAGCTTTGCAAACCGCCCTTGTTCATAAACAACAGAACAAAGTCTGTCGCCTGCGCGCCAATCTGCAACCCAATACTGCCGCCCCCCAAATTGAAGTAGGCAGGTGCGCTCCAACCGGTTGGCGTGCGGCAACTGGCAACTCCACGACCGCCTTGGCCACCGACAATGAAGCCAGCCTTCAGCACTTGTGGAAAAACAGCGACGCATTCGGCCTTCGCTAGAATGTCTTGAGGAATTTCCTTTTCCGGAATGTCCATGATTTCGCGAAATACTTCTGCAGCTTTCAGCGACTGATTTTTCTCATCCTTCAGCTTGCCCTGCCCCAAGACCGAAGCGCTTAACAACAACGCAACTCCAAAAGCAGAAACTATTGATAACGTGATTTTGTTTTTCATCTCATCTCCCAATGGTTTAACAAAAAAAGCCGATCTCAATTCATCCGGCCTCGATTAAAGTGCAACGCGACGGCCAGAAATGACCCGGATCAACAAAACGACCAACGCGATGAGCAACAAAATGTGAATAAATCCGCCCAGCGTATAGGAACTGACCATGCCTAACAGCCACATAATCAGCAGAATTACGAAGATCGTCCAAAGCATAGCGCCTCCTCGACTTGCGGCATTACCCGCTTTTGTTGTTAGTTTGTAAGCGGAGCGCAGACTCTCGCCGCCAGCCTGCGCCCCATCCGCTGGATTGTTTTTTGCAACCGCAGCGAAGACGGCAAGCTAGACTGCAAGGCTCAGGCCACAAACTTTGCTTACTCTAAAACCTTGAGATAGAAGAGGTTATTTTTCTTGGCTGATTGAAAAGTATGAGAATGCACGTTGCAAATACACTACAAAAATCGAATAGGTGTATTTGAAAAATTCAGATTACTTGACCAGAGGATTTTCGCTGCCTTGTTTGGCTACGTCGTCAATCGCCGGTAAATTCCTGGCAACCGTTCCGGCAAACTCATCACGTCATCAATGATCGTGTAGCCGACTTCGCCGTACAGGTCTTTCAGCTCGGCTTCGGATTCACGGTCAATGGTGATGCAGAAAGGCGTGATGCCGGAGATTTTGGAATGGCGCAGAGCCATTTTGGTGTCTTCGCGGGCATAGCGCGAATCGCCGTAATCGTGATCGTACGGACGTCCGTCGCTAAGGATAATCAGCAGTTTTGTCCGTGCGTCCTGTTTTTCCAGGCTCGCGACGGCATGGCGAATGGCTGCGCCCAGGCGCGTGTTATTGTGGTAGGTAATACCGCCAATGCGGCGTTCGACATCCGGCGAATACTTTTCGCCAAAGCGTTTGATAACAAAATATTTGACGTTGCGGCGGCCTTCGCTGGTGAAGCCGGAAATCGAATAGGCATCACCAACGGCTTCCAGCGCTTCGCTCATCAAAACCAGACCTTGTTTTTCAATGTCTATGATCTTCTGGCCTGGCCTGGTGTACGGCTGATTCGGATGCCGCGTGATCGTCCGTGCAGTCGAAGACGACATGTCCAACAGAAATGAAACGGCTACATCGCGTTCGCGACGGATGCGGCGAATGTAAAGGCGTTCAGAGGCGCGGCCCGTCGTCTTGCGGTCAACGTGGTGCTCGATCACGGCTTGCAAGTCGAAGTCTTCCCCATCGAGTTCGCCTTTGATCTTGCGCAGCGATTCCGGTTTCAGCATCTGGAATTGATGGCGAATTGACGAAATCACGCCGGAATAGCGCGCGCGAACCTGTTCGACGAAATCGCGTTGACCTTTGCGATTTTCGCGCTGGATGACGCGGCACCATTTGGCCCGGTGGTCGCCAAGCTCCCGATCCCATTCATCGTAAAAGAAAACTTCGTCGCCTTCCTGCAATTCCTGCTCGCTGGTTTCAGCGCTCATCAGCTCGTTCAGCAGGTCGGAGTCAGTCGGCGAAACCTCTTCGTTGGTTTGCGCCCATTGATTGAACAGTTCCGGGCGACGATTTAGTTGCTGGGTTTGCTGCTGCTGGTCTTCGCCTTTGCTTTCGCTGGAATCGTCCTTGTCGTCTTCGTTTTCTTTTTCGTCCTGGTCGGTTTCGTTTTCCGACTGATTGTCATTGCGACGACCTTCCAGCAGTTCATAAACCATGAACGTCGCCATCAAGGTATCGGCGACACTGGCTTCGTCGCGACGAACATAGTTTGAAATGATGCTTTCAAATTCGTTGATGACGCCCATATAAGCGATACGCGCTTTGTCATCTATCACGCCACCGCAGAGCGTGATCTGAAACAGCATTTCGTACACGGCTTGTTCAACCGTCAGTTCGTTGATCGGCGGGCGGCGTTCAATCAGCCGCGAGCGAACGAAATCCAGGTCGCGACGAATACCTTTGTAAGCCGAGCGCAATCGCCAATCAATTCGCCCATTTTCCAGTGTGGTAAAAATTCGGGTCGCCAACGTCGAATTCGGAAACCGCCCCAGCACGGTTTTGTAATCCGCGCCTTCGATCTGGATCGGCTCCAGCGGCGGTCGGCGGCGCATCCCCAAATGTTCGGAGTTCGAATATTGCGCGTATTCCTTGTCGCTCATTTCCAGGTCGCGCATTGCGCCGAGATCCTGCTTTTCTTTGTCGGTGAAAAAGCGATCAATTTCTTTCAGCGCAGTGCGAACATCAGGCTGACCAATATCGCGCGTTCCAAATTCTGCCTGGCCGGAAGCGTGCGCGGCCAGCACCTTGTAGAGTTTGAAATCTTCATCCGGTGAATTGAATTCAGCAATCACCGAAGGCAATTGTATTGTGTGGCCGTCGTTAATGCGCGATTCTTCTGGGATCGAACCCAGCGGCGCAATGATCATTTCGCGGCCAGTCAACCCCTCGACGTAAAGCCGCAGCAGATGCGAAACAGATTCCAGCGCCACGCCGTCGTGCGAGCCGCGCAACTGTTCCTGGCTAGATTTTGATTCAAGCGCATAATAGGCTTGCGCCTTACGGCGGTCATTCCGGTAAAGCTCCGCGCCATCGCGAGCCCAAGCCTGAAACTGATCCAGCGAAGCTGAAGCCAGCGCACGCGGCGAACTTTTGAAACATTCAAGCGCGACGTACACATTGCGCGAAGCCAATTCTTCGACAATGTCCAGCACAGCGTTAACGCGTTCCGGCGCTCGGCGGCGCTGCGTAACGGACAATGTCGCCAGCACCTTCGGCGTCAACTTCAAAAAGTCATACACAATGGCATTGCCTTCGTCAGCGACTTTGCGCGTGACGCGGCTCCATTTGTCAAAGCTAGGGGCTCCGCCAACTTCGATTACGGATCGCGCCGACCGGAAGTATTGCAATGCGGTTGCTCCGCCTCGCTCCAGAAACACGGAAGTTTGATTGCAGAGTTCGACGACTTCCTGACCGCTATGAATAAAGCCCAGGCCTTCGCCAACTGCGGACAGAAACTCAGCAGCAGTTGCCCCGGTTCGTTGCGCGAAGCTTTCCGCCAGATTCAACACCGCATCCACCGGAGAGGCTGAACCAGATTCCACATTGTGAAGCGCAGCCAAGGCTTGCGGAGCGGCAGTTAAGACCTCTGTGCTGTGTTTGACTGAACGATGAGCAACTTCGACGGCAATGTTGAACAATCGAGTTGCTGAGTGTGGGTCGCCAAGTTGCGCAACGGTGCGTGGCGCGTTTCGGAACGTTGCAAGAGCAGAAGCCGGAGACAAAACAATCTGCTTCGAGCAAAGAGAGATTAGAAGCGAACGCAAGCCTTCCGGCACAGCCTGCAAAATTTCCATCGAAGCCCGATAAAACTCACTGGCTTCGTCGTGATTGTTGGTTGCCACGCGCTTGCCTAGTTCGGCCCAGGCGCGCAGGTCGCCATTATCAAGCAAGGTCGAAACTTCCTGAACGGCCTTGAAAAAATCCATCGCCACTTTGGGCGAACTGCTGACCAGCGACGCGCCAATATCCACAGCCACCCAGCCACGGTCGCTTGGTTTCAACCCCATTTTCATCGCCAGGGCTTCGACCGTATTGCGTGTCAATCCTCTCAGCAATGACCCTGTAAAACTTCTTTTCTCGTCAGACATTGTGTGAATGATGAAAGCTGAATTATGAATGATGAAAGCGGGAATTCAGCCTTCATCATTCATAATTCAATCTTCAGATTACGGTGGTTACGATTTCCCGAATGCTCCGTTGCAATTCGGAATCGTCAGTAATGGGGCTGGCAATGGCGATTTCGCAGGCGGTGACAGGTTCTACGCCGCGCGCAATCATTTGCGCGGCGTATACCAACAGTCGAGTCGAAACGCCTTCCTCCAAACCGTGACCTTTCAGATTGCGAACCTTTTCGCCAATCTTAACCAGATCACGGGCCGAAGTTTCAGAAACGCCGCCTTCGTGAGCGACAATTTTCGTTTCGGCGTCAGCGCTGGGGTAATCAAACTCCAGTGAGAGGAAGCGCTGGCGCGTTGACTGTTTCAGGTCTTTCAGCACACTTTGGTAACCGGGATTGTAGGAAATGACCAACATGAAATCGTCCGGTGCATTCAATAACTTGCCGAGTTTTTCCACTGGCAAAATGCGGCGGTCGTCGGTCAGGGGGTGAATCAAAACAATTGTATCTTTGCGAGCTTCGACGATTTCATCCAGGTAACAAATCGCTCCGTGGCGCACGGCAGTCGTCAGCGGCCCGTCGTGCCATACGGTTTCATCGCCTTCGATCAGAAAGCGGCCAACCAGGTCAGTCGCAGACAAATCTTCGTGACAGGCGACAGTGACCAGCGGGCGGCCAAGTTTATAAGCCATTGCCTCAACAAAACGAGTCTTGCCGCAGCCGGTCGGCCCTTTCAACATCACGGGC
>CAZXHW010000516.1:0-6128 GCA_964639915.1 uncultured Heliomicrobium sp. | reverse complement strand
AAATCCTAAATTGCATTACTTGTCCTCTTGAATGACTGGATCAACACGAAGGTCGTTATTACCCGTACCATCCACTTTCGTGTTGAGTGCTATTTCTTCTGCCGTCTGTTTGCCACAGCAAGGACTGCGTATATTGAATGGTGCATAGGGTTTCTCGTTTGGATAATTCCGCAATGAACGAGTTCCATCAGCCTTAAACCGTCACCTTCCGATAGGCGATTAAGCGAAACATTCCGTTGATAGCGAGATGAAGCAAAATATAAACAATCAGAGCGAACAAGTAGGATAACCGGATTTGAGATGCACCGACCGACGGGGTTCCCACAATGCGCTCGAACGGCGCCAACAGAGGGCGCGTTACGCTGCCGATGAACTGGACGAAGCCATTGCCCGGTCGCGCGCCAATCAGCCCAAGCCCAAACTGTAACGAGATCAGGCCGTAGATCACGTAAAAGATATAGTCAACGACTTGCGAAATTCGGGCCGCCGCTCTGCCCTGTCCCAATTCGCGCTCAGTTTCCACCGCTTCATGCACGGCTTTCTGTTTTAATTCGTGGGCGACACCCGCCAACTCGGATGATTGCTCTGGCTCAACGCGCGCTGACTCGGATTTGATGCGGGCATTCACCTCTTCCACTATCGAAGCCTTGACTTCTTGATGCGAAGCCAGCTTCCGCTCCTCGTTTAAGAGCACACTATTGGTTTCATCAGCCATAACTCTCCTTCAAAAGATTACCAGGACGATAAGGCTATTTGAGCCGAATCGGGATATTCACAATGCCAAAGGCATTCAGCAGCCAAATGCACACCCCCAACACAATGACGACGCGGACAATCGTTTTGATGGGCGCTGACATGGGAACGTAGTTTTCGATCAGGTAAAGCACGACGCCGACGATGATTAGAACAATGATGATTGTGATTATTGACATGATTCACTTCCGATTCTGGATGATGGCGGGTCTTGCAGTTGCAATTGACCGTGGCAATGGCTCAACCGAATGTTGAGCCATTGCCACGATTTTACTGATTCCCGACTTTTGCCTGGGCCTGGGGTAAATCTGCGATGACGATTTCCACTCGCCGATTGACCTGGCGGCCTGCCGCTGTTTCGTTGTCGGCGACGGGCTTTGACTCGCCAAAGCCGCGAGCCGCAATGATGCGATCCGACTTGATTCCGTTTTCCACCATGTAATCGCGCACGGATTCAGCCCGCCCGCGTGAAAGGTTGAGGTTTGACTCATCCGATCCGACTGAATCGGTGTGTCCTTCAATTTCCACCTGGTACGCGCCCGGGTAGGCCAACAGAATGCCGGCCAGCTTGCTTAGCTTTTCGCGCGCGCCGGGCAGAATCGTGGTTTTGCCGGTATCGAATAAAACGTCAGAAAGATTGACGATCAGCCCACGAGCGTCGCGTCTGGTTTCCAGAATCGCAGAAAGCGAAACATAGAGACTTTGCTGTGCAGCGTCCCGTTCACGTTTTGCCTCTTCGGCTTGCATGCGTGCGCGGTCCGCATCGTCGCGCGCCACGCCTTCATTGGCTTTGGCTCGCGCCGTTTCGAATTGCGCTTGCTCAACTTTTAATCGCGCTGCTGCTGCTTCATCGGCGGCACGCGTTGCTTGATCGCGTTCGGAAGCTTTTGCGCGTGCGGCTTCGATTCTGGCGCGCACCGCATCGTTCGCAGCCCGATCAGCGTCGCTACGAGCGCGGTCCGCGTCTGAATTGGCCTGGGCAATGTTCTCGCCAGCACGCTGGCGCTCGGCGTTAAGTCTGGCTTGATCGCTGCGCTCAACGCTCAGCTTTCGCGCTTGTTCGGCAATGCGCATGACGTCGTGCGCCAGTCCGCTATTTTTCCTGGCGTTATCGCGAAGGTCTGACGCCTTGCGTGAACGCGGCCAGGCCTGTTCCAACGTGGCCAGCTTCATTTCCGAATCCCGCAACTCCGCCTCGGCGTATTGCTTCGCATCGGCCCGCTGCGCAATTTCTACCGCGCGACGCGCGCCCAAAATCATCAACGGCGTGTTGTAATCGGCATTCGTCGCCGGAGAATTGGGCGAGAAAATGGCGTAGAACGTTCCCGGATCGCCGCTATATTCAATCTCGCTGGTCGAGAGCGCGCCTTCCGTTCCTTTGCGCAAGCTGTTCGCGGCAACGATCACCGCACTTGGCAGTTCCACACGGGAATGCGGCTCGGCGGTAATGATCAGCCCAAAGGTCTGAAATTTCGTCGTTGACTCAATCTTGAATTTCTTCCCGATCGGCAACTCCATCAGATTTTCAGCCTGTCCTTCCGGAGCCACTGCCCACAGAATATAGGCGGTGTAAAAAGCGCCGAGCGATTGCGGGTTGTCGAAGCTTTCCATTTCAAGCCTGACGTTCGTGCGGCCCTTCTTGTATTCCACATCCGCTTTGCCCATCACTCGCGGAGAGATGGCCGTGCCCAGCATGGCGACGGAGGTCTGCTTGTTTTCGTTATATTTGACAGCCAACACTTGCCGCCTGGCGGCAATCCAGCGAGTGCCATTTGGGGTTTCGACAGTTTGTGCCGAAACGACGCCAGCGAGTGTTACCAAACAAAGCGCGCTGACTGTGATCAATCTGGGAATGTTCATCTGCTCTCCTTTTTATCCTGATTCTCGTGAAAGCGATCCGACCCGGCGACTTTCACGAGTTTGTTGTAAACCCCGAAAAGCAGGAATGGCGACACCCACTGTCCGACAAATCGGGCCTTTTCCTCTTTGCCTGTGAGTTCCAGAAAAGCTGAAAGTCCAATGGCGCCAAGCGCCGCCCAAAGAAAGGTGTCTGACGGAAGTTTAGCCGTCTGTTTTTCGATCGTTCGCGCCACGACTCCTTCAGTTTGTTGCGCGGCTTCCTGTGTATTTGCTGTGCGAGTTGTTGCTGTGCCTATCATTGTTGTTTCTCCTTTTTAGTTAACAGTTGATGTTTTATTTCTCGGCTAAACGTGTTGAGAAGCCGCCGAGTGCAATTGGGAAAGCGCGCACCGAGATAGGGGCATTCGCCTTGTTTTCCTTCAGCACATTCCTGGTCGAAACGCCTTCGCCATACACCTCGCGCATATCGTCCTTGTCCGGCTTGATGACCACACCCTTCAGTTCCAGTCCGGCAAACAGACCTTTGCTGCGCGAATAAGAAAGAATCTGTGCATTCAGCTTCAGATCGGTCGAAGCCCCTGCTTGGCGTCCAACTGGCCCGGCGGCCACTGAAGCGTCACCTCCCAGCGTGAATCCGTCTGACAACAGACTGTTCAGTCCATCTTTGTTCATAAACAGCATGACGAAATCGGTTGATGACGCGCCGATCTGCAATCCGAAGCTGCCACCGCCCAAATTGAAATAAGCCGGAGCGCTCCAGCCCGCCGTCATCCGGCAACTGGCTACGCCGCGTCCGCCGCGTCCGCCAAAAATGAATCCGGCTTTGATAACGGAAGGAAAAACCGCCACACATTCGGCGTTCTCCAATAATTCCTGGGGAATCCCTTTGTCCGGTGTGCCCATAATCTCGCGGAACACTTGCGCGGCTTTTTCCGACTGTTGAATCTGATCTTTGATGTTTTTATTTGTTTGCGCTTGTGTAACTGAACTGGCAGCCAGCGCCAGGCAGAACATCGCGGCTATTCTGATGATTGATCTACTTTTCATAATTCCCTTTTCAAAATTTGTATCCCTGCTCGCTCGCTTTCGACATGTGACGATTGCTCGCCACCCTTATAATCGCTAGCTATAACGAAGGGAGTACCATCATCATCAGGTAAGTTGGAATTGATTGCCGTCTATTATTGGACAAGGTTGGAAAAACTAATCGGGAATGATTTTCCTCGCCCAGTAACGTTGTTTTTATAGAAAGGCTTAAGCGAGAACAATTTCCTGCACCAGCTCTTTGGCAGATAGTTCTCTGCGCCTAAACCGCGAACGTAATTTTCTTCTTTGGTTCTTTATGAGCTAGCTTTAAAAGGCGATCCAATGATCGTTTTTATTTGACTGAGCGGTTTATTTTTTATAGGCCGGAAGTCGTATCTGCGTGTGGAGAAGTAAAGTATGACGGCCAATTTTCAGCCGCCCATTTATAGTTTATGCTTCTTAAAAATGGTTAGAGACTTTGGATGTTAAGGCACCATCAGTAGCGTTAGCTAGGTTAAAGCCTAAAAGCCAGATTATCGCACTGATGATGGATACAATTATGCACGCCATGTTCAAACCAGTTGTACCCGCCATACCTATGAAAGTCATCAACAATCCGCCCATTAAGGACCCACCCACACCCATGAAAATGTCAAAACCTAGTCCTTCTAAACGGTGATGTCCTAATTTACCCGCAACAAAACCAGCGAATATACCGATTAGAATCCATATTGCGAGTGACATTTCATACCTCCTGTGGTTAATAGGAATACAGTACGAGCGAAAAACAATCGTCAAATTTCCGCTCGTACTTATTAGGAGGAATATTATTATTAGGCCGCAATTCTACGACCACGACCTATTACGGTGTGATACAACAGCAACAGAACTGCTGCACCAACCACAGAAACTAATACGCTATACAGATTCAATCCAGTAACACCTGGCTCTCCGAAAGTGTTAAACAACCATCCCCCAGCCACCGCACCAACAATACCGAGAACAATATCCATCAACAAACCTTCACCTGTACCATTTACCATCTTACTGGCAATAAAACCTGCGATTAAACCAAGCACGATCCATGCTAGAACTGTCATTGTCTTATCCTCCTCAAATTGAAAGTTATTCAAATCCCTTCCGACTTTTGTGACTCTACCTCTTCACACAAATGCCTTATCGCAATGTATGTGCCACTTGCATTTGTCGTAGGTTCATAGCCATAAACGAATTAGGCACTGAATTTAGCAAAACCAATGAGTATCCGACTTTGATTGATTGCCTGAAAACCGTATCTGCCTGATACGATTTCTACTACTGCCGTTCGTTTGCAATCTTCCTTTCATTCACACCTCTGTCTGCATTCGCGTTTCTGCCGCTTTTTATTGCAGTGCTTGAGAAGTGGAGATAGGCTTTGTTATAGGATGAGTCTGCTATAAAAGCTTTTCTAAGTTGGTATGTGGTCCGGTAGCCTGCAAGGTGGGAGCTATGAAAATAGGTAGGTTATAAAAGATTGTGTCAGTAGCCCGTCCTTGCGGTCGGTCCACTGACACAGAATTGGTTTGCCGAAATGGCAACAGAATGATTATGCAGTCGCCTGCTATTTTGCCGAAGCTGCCTTGGAGCGGGACTGCTTTGTAAACTCTTTTTTCGCCATTTCCATCTGCATCCCCATCTCTTCTAAATCTTCTTCGGGAAACTGCTTTTCGACTTTAGGGAACATCTCGCCCTCTTCTTCCTCGACGTGATGCTCGACATCGTCAATCAATACCATCAGCTTGGCATCGAACCGCTCGTTGCCATCCGAAAGACGATCTATGTCACGGAACAGGGTCTTCATTTGAAGATGTTCTTCAATGGCTTCCAGCACCGAATCCTTAAACTCTTCCTGCTTTTTCAGGGTCGGATAGAAAACTTTTTCCTCACAATAGGCATGCGCTTCTAGTTCAGCCTTGATCTTCTTGTACAGTTGTTTGTGCTGCTTCTCGCTTTCGGTTGCTTTTACTTGCTCGAAAAGCTCTTGCACCTTTTTGTGATCTTCTTTTAGTAACTCCACTGCGTTCATAGTTTCTCCTCTTTTTATTAAATCATCTGACGGGCGGCGGCAGTTTGGGGCGGTTCTCCTGGAATCTTTACTCTAAGAAAGCAGCGATCCTGGATGCCACAAAGCCGATTAACGAAACATTTCTCGCGCGAAGGTTGTCAGCGCACTCATGACAGGTTCTACCACGCGATTGTTTCGACGGCGTGATCCACTAAAACTGCTCAGCAATAACAGGCCAACGCCAACACCGACGCCAAAAGCGATCAAAGTCGTTTTGCCAGGATTCTCACGACTATAATCAACTGCTTTCTCATATCGCTCGCCTACGCTTTTGCTGGCCTGGTCATAAACTTCGCCAGCCTTCTGTTTTGCCTGATCTATGATTTCTGCGCCACGCTCTTCAACCTTTTCACGTACGGCCTGGGCGGCGCTTGCCACTGATGCG
>CAZXHW010000515.1:0-6129 GCA_964639915.1 uncultured Heliomicrobium sp. | reverse complement strand
GGGACAGAAGCTGGCAGACCCACCACCAAAGAAGCGCGTTCCGCCTGTGATGACTGGGCTGCCCGTGCCTCTTCAATCGCCTGCCGAATACTGTTAGCGCGCTGGGCAATCACAATGGCGTCGGCGCGTGGGCTAGCCACGGTCAGCATTAGCGCAGCGGTGTCGCCAAAATCCTTGATGAATTCGACCGGACCTGCGCCTTGCGGCAAGTCGCGAATCGAATCCAGCTTCAGCCGTATGTCGTCGAATTCCTTGCCGATGTCTTTGACCTTGTCGTCCAGCGCGACGTGAACGATGGCGATGCTGCTGCGCGAAATGGATTCAATCTTTTCAACGCGCACGTTTGCGGCAAGCTTTTCTTCGATCTTCGGTGTCACCAGCCGTTCGATGCGTTCCGCGCTGGCACCCGGCCAGGCGCAGATCGCCACCGCACGGCGAATCTGAATATCCGGGTCTTTGCGTTTTGGCATCGCCATATAGCTGTAAAGGCCCCACAGCACTGTGACGACCAGCAACACCCAGGCAATCTGGCGCGCTTCGACAAAGAAATGCGCCGTGTTGTGGATTTTCTGGTGCGATCCGGTCAGCAGTTTGGCTGTTTCGCGGAAGCCTTGTAGTTTTTGCGTCAGGCGCTTGGTGTATGACATTTTTTCTCCTGCTTATTGTGTGACCTGCACAACTTCGCCATCGGTAACGACCGAAGCGCCTGCGACCACGACCTGTTCGCCCGCCTGCAATCCCTCCGTAATGCCGATCAGGTTGCCGTAAGCTTCACCCAGTTTGACTTCGCGGCGACGCGCAATCTTTCTGCCGTTTTCTTCCAGCACAACGGTGACGGTGTAGCTATTGGGATTTTCCGGCGTGCGCACAATCGCGCTTAAGGGAACAACGGTCACTGGCGCCGATGAAGCGTTCGCATCAGGCATGACCAGCGAAGCAATCATCCCAGCGCGAAGCTGCGCCGGTGAACGATGAATCGTCACCTCGACTTCAAAAATGCGCGTTTTTGGATCGGCGGCAGCGGAAATCCGCGTGATCAGTCCGCGAAACTCTGCGCCAGGAATGGCTTCGGTCGTCAGCGTCAGCTCTTTGCCCTGCGGCAAACTTTCCACAGTCAGGTCAGGCACGCCGAAGACAGCTTTGACCGAACCGGATTCTGCCAGTGTGAGGATCGGCGTTCCGGGCGAGACCAGGCTGCCTTCTTCGACGGATCGGCGCAGCACCAAACAATCGTTTGGCGCACGCAACACTGAATCCCCTTTGGCCAATTGCGCTTCGGAAAGCACTGCCTTTGCGCTATTGATCCTGGCTTGAATGACACCGACGTTGGCTTTGGCGGCTTCAACTTTTGCCTGTGCCATTTCGAATTTGGTTCTGGCCGCGTCGTGTTCAGGGCGCGTGATGCTGTCGCTTTCCAGCAAATTGGTTGTGCGGTCAAGGTCCCGGCGCGCCTGTGCCAGCGCGGCTTCGGCTTCGGCCTGCTGGGCTTTGCCGGTTTGCAATGAAGATTGCGCTTCGATCACTTGTGCTTCGGCGCCTTTCACCTTCGTCGCAAAATCATCTTCGCGTAATCGCGCCAAAACAGTGCCCTGCTTGATCCAATCGCCCTCTTGCACGGAGCGCATTTGTCCATCCGCGCCTCGGACTTGCAGCAGTTCCCGCACGTACCCGCCACTTTTGAACGCCAGATCAAGCTGTGACGCGGGACGAATTGTCGCGGAATAACGTGTTCCACTGCCTTCAGCATTGCTTGGAACGAAGGTTTGTACTGCCACAGTTCGTACAGGTGTCAAAGGTTTGTCGTATGCTTTTGCCTGGCTACAGCCCACGGCCAGGCCGCCAGACAGTATCAATAAAATTGCCGTATACAGTTTCGATAGTTGGTTGAGATTCATTCGCTTTCCTTCCCCTATAATGTTTTTCGAATTTCGGGTCACTGTTCGCCGATTGCCTTCTCAAAATCGGCACGCGCAGTCAGGAAAGCCAGCAGCGCTTGCTGATGCTGATGGTTCGCTTCGGCAATGCCTGCCTGGGTTTGCAACACGTCTTTGAAGAGCGCAGCTTCCAGTTTGAATTTGTTGGTCGCAACGCGAAGTTTTTCCTGCGCTGATGCTTGCATCGCCTGGGTGACGCGCAGCAAGGCGCGCGATTCTTCCAGCTTGCGAAAACGGGCGTTAACGTCCAGCACCACCTGCGCTTCAGCTTCGCGCAGCGCGTTGTCCGCCTGCTGAATAGTTTTTCTGGCCTCGGCCATTTCGCGCTTTTTGCGGCCCCAATCGAATGGCTCCCATTTGACCGACACACCGACAGCCGCGATATTTGTTGGCAAAACAGCGAAGCCGATCGGTGAGAAGTAGCCAGCCGTCAGACTGACATCAGGCAGCGCCTCGGATTTTTTGATGCGGCGACTGTATTCGGCCTGCTTCATCCTCAGGCGCGCTTCTTTGATTTCACCGCGCTGCGCCAAAGCGCGTTCTCGCGCGGCATCCTGGTCGAATTCATAAAGGACATTTTCAGATGCCGGGCTGGTGTTGAATTCGGTGCGAACGTCGCGGCCCAGCAGCAAATTGAGCTGCTCTTTCTGCGTCGCCATCGCGTTGCGCAGCTTTACCGCTTCGTATTCGTCATTGGCCAAACTGGTTTTCACATCCAAGCTGTCAGAGGTTAGCGCAGCTTTCTGGACGACGTATTCGCCAACAACACGGTCAAGTTCGCGGCGGAGTTTTAACGATTCTTCAATTGAGCGCAGTGCGCTTTCGGTTTGCAGGACGGCGTAATAATTGCGCTTGACCTGATTGGCGACGGCGCGGCGCTGGGATTCCAGCTTGGCTTCGGCCAATTCGCGATTGGCCTGTTGCAGCCGAACTCCCAAGTTAATGCGCGGTAATTGCGTCAACGGTTGGGTTGCGCGAGCCGTCAGGAAGGCTTTCGGATGGCGTGGCGAGCGAATCCTGACATCTTGCAGCGGAAACAACGCGCCGCCGGGCAGATTTCCCAACGATCCAGAATCAATGCGAAATTCAACCGGCGTGATGGTTTGCAGCCCCAGAAAGTCGAACTCGAATTGCGGCAACCGCCGCGTGCGCGCGATTTCTATGCGCTCAGCAGCTTTTTCAACTTCCAACTCGTCGTTCTTGACCAGCCGGTTGTGACGCAGCGCGATCTGAATTGCCTGGTCAAGTGAGAGAGTTTCGCCCTTGGCATTTGTCTCCGTCGCAACCGGCGACTGCCCCAGTACAGCCGCAGGCAAGAGTAGGAGTAAACAAAGAGTGATTGTGCGTAACATACGATTATCTCCCTGCCTTGCTTGCCAGGCTTAAGGGACTTGCCTGAGTCGTCTGCGCAAAGTTTTGAATCGCGGTTAGAATTTCGTCTTTGCTTTGGTTGACGGCGTTCTCGCCTGCGGCAAGGATCGAAGGAAGTTCTTCGACGGCGCGAAGACTGATGGCATGATCGAACTCAACTTCGATCATGACGATTTCGTAGTGGTGCATTTCGATGGAAAGAAACATCTGGCTGCGCTTGAGCGTCGCCATCGCGGTATCCGTGTAACGGTAAAAACAGTCCAGAAAACCGCGCGGCTCGCTTGTTACTTTCTCTTTGAAATCGAGCGCGATGATCACGTCCATATTGCGTTTGACCGCTTCCAGCACAGGAACCGGCGCGCTGTACACGCCGTCACCCAGCCAGCGGCCGTCAATGTAAAGAGGCGGCAAAACGGGGAAGAACGCGCCCGAAGCGTAGATCGCGTCAGACGCCGGGCCATGGCTTAACACCACGCCTTCGCCCGTCATCAAATCCGTTGTTTGGATCAGCGTGCGCGGACGCATGCTTTCCAGCCGCGCCCCCTTTAACTGACGTTGATACAGTTCGCGAATCGCGTCCGGTTTCAGAATGCCTGACTTACGGTCGAACCGGCCCAAGCGCGGACTGGCAATGCCCAGAATGCTGCGGTAATCCATCTGTTCGAACAGCTTGCGGTCCAGCATTTCAAAGGCCATCGAACGTAATTCGGCTGGTGAAACGCCTGCGCCCATTGCGCCGCACACGACGCTGCCGCCGCTGCAACCAACCATCAAGTCAACTTCGATGCCTGCCTGGCTGAGGAATTCAAACAGCGCGATCCCAGCAAAGGCTTTGATTCCCCCACTCCCCAACACAACGCCCACTTTCGGACGTACGCCGGAGCGGGGGACAGGTTTAGAGAGCGGCACGCGCCGAATTTCCTCCCGGTCAATCTGAATTGTCTTCCTCATCATGTTTGCCTTCTCCCTGGCTAAATTGCGTGGCTTACCACGCCCGTGTCGTTTCAGTTGTGAAGTTCTTCAAAATATTGACTGGCAGCATTCCGGTGAACAGCGCGCCAGAAAATGCTTCTTCGCGAGTTTCGTAAACCCGGAAAACCATTGTCAGCCCGGCAATTTCGAAAATGCGCTTGACGCGTTCATTCAACGAATGAAATACCATTCGGCCGTTGACGTAAGTCACTTCTTTGAAGGTGCGCAGCAGCACCCGCAGCCCATTCGTGGTGACGTATTCCACCTGGGAAAAATCAAACACCAAATGCGTCTCGCCGTTTTGGATCAGGTGTAATAACTGCGTTTCGAACTCTGCGGGCATGCAGGTGTCCAGCCTGCCTTCCAGTTCAATCAGTAGAACTGCTCCTTTTTTCTTCCAATTCACTTTCATATACATCCCCTGAGTCAGTGTTAAAGCCGGTTGTATGCAGTGAAGTTTTGGTAAACGCTGGCAAAAAGCCGTTTACTAAAAATCCATCCTTCTGCTTGAGGCTTGAGCGGCGCTTCGCTTCGTCACATCTTTCACGTATTGGGCATAGGTGAAGCGACCTCTCAGCTACTCAGGCGAAAATGCAGGCTGAAATTGCCGGTCCAATGAAGAATTTTTTGAAGCGGGGTGTTCGATTGGCGCGCGTAAGCGCATCCACTTGAATTTGTGGCTTAGTTGGATTTGGCTAAATACTGTAAGAGTTAGTGATTACAGGAATGAAGATGACGGAGAGCGAGTCCGCCTAATGATAGTCCGATGGAGTCCAGCAGGGTTCGTAAAGTGATATATAGCAAGATATTAAGCTATAGTAGCATCCAAAATTAGATGAAACCGCCCAACTCTCCGTAAACAGTGATTTGAGGAAGGAAGGAGTACTCTATGATTACGCACAACCCAAACAATGAACGAATCAAGCGCCGGTACTTTGCTTATCTGAAGGAAGCCAAGCGTCATAGCGAACCGACGGTAGATGCGGTTGCAAAAGCCCTGGCCCGGTACGAAGCCGATACCCGCTACCGTGACTTCAAGACATTTCACTTCGAGCAAGCAATCGCGTTCAAAAAGCATCTGACTGAACAAAAGGGTCAGCGGTCAGGTGAGAAATTGAGCAAGGCGACACTGAATGCGACACTCGCCCATCTCAAGCGGTTCTTCTACTGGCTTGCCGGACAACCGGGCTACAAGTCGCGTCTTAAGTATTCGGACGCAGACTATTTAAATCTGTCAGAGAAGGACGTGCGGATCGCGACCGCCAGGCGGGAACAGATAGGACCAACAGTAGAGCAAATCAAGCACGTCATTGAGATGATGCCGAACGAAACTTCAATTCAGCGCAGGGACCGTGCCCTGATTGCGTTCACATTGCTTACCGGCGCACGGGACAGCGCCATTGCTTCGATGAAATTGAAACATGTCAATTTCGTCGCCGGTTGTGTCGAGCAGGATGCACGCGAGGTCCAGGCCAAGTTCAGCAAAACTTTTACCACATACTTTTTCCCGGTCGGAGACGAGATTCGCCAGATTGTTTTGGAGTGGGCGCTGTTCCTCCAAGAGGAGATGCTCTGGGGTATGGATGACCCACTATTTCCAGCGACACGCATTGCAATGGGGCCGTCACGTCAGTTTGAATCAGTCGGGCTGGAACGAGCTCACTGGAGCAGCGCTGCACGGATCCGCGCCATCTTTCGCGCCGCCTTTGAGAGCGCCGGCCTTCAGTATTTCAACCCACACAGCTTCCGACATACGCTCGTCCGGCTAGGGCAGGCTGTCTGTCAGACCCCTGAAGATTTCAAGGCGTGGAGCCAGAACCTCGGGCATGAGAAAGTTCTAACGACCTTCCTG
>CAZXHW010000514.1:5855-6150 GCA_964639915.1 uncultured Heliomicrobium sp. | reverse complement strand
ATCCAATAAACTTGTACCCAAGCCCGTGAACTGTCAGAAAAAATTCCGGATGGCGAGGATTCATTTCAAGTTTCTGCCGAAGCAAGCCGACATGAACATCAACAGTGCGCGTGATTGGCAGGGAATCGTACCCCCAAACACCGTTAAGCAATTCGTCCCGCGAAAGCACTGTTTCGCGGTTGGCAATGAAATGTCGCAGTAACTGATATTCGCGCGCGGCAAGCTCAATCGGTTGTCCCGCGCGCGTGACTTCGGCGCGACGAAAATCCACGCGCACATCGCCAAAGAGATAAAC
>CAZXHW010000514.1:0-5845 GCA_964639915.1 uncultured Heliomicrobium sp. | reverse complement strand
AGCGAGGAGGCGGACTCCTTCACGGGAACGCGCCGCAAAATGGCTTCAATGCGCGCCAGCAATTCACCCATATCAAATGGTTTTGTCAGGTAATCATCCGCGCCCAGTTTCAATCCTAGAATCCTGTCCACCACCTGACCGCGCGCAGTCAGCATAATGGCAGGCGTTTGGATGTTTTGTTGGCGCAGGTCGCGCAACACATCAAAACCGTTTTTGCGCGGCAACATCACATCTAAAATCAGCAAGTCGAAGGTTCCTTCGATCGCAAGTTGTAAGCCAGCTTCACCGTTTGTGGCGGATTCGATCACGTAGTTCTCGCTGCGCAAATAATCGCTCAGGGTCAATACCAACCCCGGCTCGTCTTCAACCAATAAGATGCGTTTGTCCATAACTGATCAATTTCAGCAAACCTAACTTTGCGCGTTCGGCAAGCCCGTTTGCAGTTCAATTTCAGCAGTCGCTTTCAGATCGTGAAGCCGATTCAGGACAGGCAGCCGGAATATAAACGAACTGCCTGCGCCCGGTTTGCTCCTGGCTTGAATCTGGCCGCCATGCGCTTCAATGATGTTTTTGACCAGGCTTAGCCCCAACCCATTTCCGCGAATCTGCGCGGAACGCGCTTCGCTGCCGCGATAAAATGGTTCAAAGACATGCGGCAACTCTTCATCAGGAATGCCCAGGCCATGGTCTTTAACGGTGATCTGCACAAACTGGCTGCTGCCGGATGAAATGGTTTCTGCCACTAAAGCGATCCAGCGAGATTCGCCGCTGTATTTCATCGCATTATTCAGCAAGTTTTGAATTGCGCGCGCAATCGCTGGCGCATCCGCCATCACTATGGGAAGTTCTGGCGCAACGTTTGTTTCGACTTGAAATTCACCTTCGGCCAGCAGCGGCTGCGAAGCTGCCAGCACATCTTCGATCACGCCGTTCAAGCTGATCGGCAGCAAATCATATCGCTGCCGCCCGGATTGCACTCCGGCAAATTCCAGCACCTGTTCAATCATCTCGGTCAATCGGCCTGTTTCTTTGCGAATCAGCGTGCCGTAATTTTTGATCTGTGCCGGGTCTTTGACGACGCCTTTGCCCAGATTGAATGCAGCGGATTCAATGACGGCCAATGGCGTGCGCAGTTCGTGTGAAATGCCCGCGACAAAATCCATCTGCTGCTGGGCCAGCCGATGCGCGCGCCGCGAAGAAATCATCATCAGCGCAACGCTGGCCGCCAGCAAGGCCAGAATGCCAAAACTGATCAGCAGGTTGCGGCGGCGAACACTGGCCACGGCGGCTTCCAACGATCCCGCACGATGCCGAATGTACATTTGCCACAAACTGGATTGCTCTCTTCCCATCCATTCACGCGCGCCGAAAACCATTGGCGGGGCAGGGGCGGAGCGAAAGCCAGGACTTACCCTGACGCGCATTTCTCCGCGCCGAAAATTGTTTCGCACCAGATCGCGAAACTCATCCAAGCGCAGATTGAAAAGCGATGCATCAGCGTCAGCGTTGGTAACAGCGGCTGGCGATGACGAAACGTGGCCGGATTGCATGCCTGAGTTGTAAATGATTCGTTGATTGCCGTGGCTGACAACAGCCAGATCGTAACTGCTGTCGTCTTCGGCAATAAAATGCCGTTTGGCCAGCGCTGGCAGAATCTCCTGTTGAATGTACGGTATGTCCAGTTCGATGATGGCAATGCCCGCAATATGGGGCGGCGTGAAGCTTCTATCACTCCGGACGCGCCCTGGCTCCAGTATGGGCAACACCAGGGCCAAGGGGTCTTCCGAAAACGGAGACGGAAACCGCCTGAAATTTTCAGGCCTGTCCGGTGAGGGCGATCCTGCGGGAAGAGGCGACTCCGGCCGGTACGCTTCCCGCTCAGCCATTTCTTGAAATTGGTTCCGCAGCTTTGCCAGTTGCGGCGGCCAGTCACAGGCTGCAAACAATCGAGTTTCGTGATTGAGCACGTGTGGGTGCAACTGTTGATGCTCATCGGCGAGTACGATAAATACATCCTTGATCAGGCCTGGGTAAGGAGCCGACTTGTTCCAACGAACATAATTTAGCGAATAAGTATTCAGCCAGTCGCTTCCTTCCGCTTCACCAAAGGGAAGAAACGACACATACGTCCGCGTAATTTCACGGTCGAAATCCTGGCCAAAGCTTGCGGCCAGCGTTCGCAGATGTGCTCTTCGTTGTTCACGTTCATTGACGCTCAACTGACCCAGCCATCGGTATTGCAACGCGGCAAGCAATGGCAGCAACAACAGCATCGCCGCCGCGACGATGAATTGGCTGCTGGGAATCTGCCTCAGTATGGAAGTGTGGAACTTCATCGCCCGGGATTATAGCGGGTATGGTTGTGGCAATTCACCACGTCATCGCAGAATTTACATACTTTACAGAAGCAGTCTTACGCATCATTCGCTTACTTACGGATTGCTTGGGCGTTAGTCGTATTCATTGCTTACCGCGAATTTACAATGCTTACAAAGTCTTTTCGTTGCCACGAATATCCTTGTCAACGGATTCTTCCATGCTCAAGTAGTCAGGTTGTAAGCGGCTGAATACGAAAACCGCTTCGAAGAAAAAAGCAGGCTTTGAAAGAGCGGAACTAAATTTCAGGTTGAGCGTGTTGGCGATGAATTCGTAAGCTGCTCGTCACCCGTCGAACGGCCTTTCACGTATTTGACCGTCGGATTACCTGCGCCAATCAGGGAGTTCGGACTGCAACTCAACCCTCGCCACCCTTCGGCGAACACAATCACCCCGCAATCATATTTGCGCCAAACGGCTCGAATCACAGAGCAGGGCGGAGCCTTACCCTCCGCTTGCAGTGATTTTTATCAGAGGTAGACATGAAAAATTTTTCTTCTTCGCGCGCGTTGTTCGCGCTCTTTCTTTCGATCTGTTTGTGCCTGCCGAATACGGCGTTCGCGATTGGCAAAGCCGGCAAGAAACATTTCAAAGAAGGCAACAAGTATGAAAGCACCGAACAATGGGATTTGGCGGCAGAGCGTTACGCGCTGGCTGTGGTGGACGAACCAGACAACGCGGAATACAAGTTGCGATTGCTGCGTTCGATGCAAATGGCTTCGTTGATGTTTGCGGCGCGCGGAGATTCGCTGGCTGGCAAAAATGATTATGCAGGCGCATATAACGCGTATGCGCGTGCCGCCAATTTCGATCCAACCAATGAATCCATGCGCCTGAAAATGGTTCGCATGCTCGAACAGCAAAAAGCACAGGTAAGCGGGACAGAAGCGGCGAATTACAATCCGCGGACTGGGAATCTGGTGCCCACCAGCAATGAAATTCGCACACCTGCACGGCCTAACCGGAGCGAAGTGATGCAGAAAATCGAATACAAGGAAGGAACGAGCTTGAAGCTGGTTCTGGACAGCATGGCGCGCTTGCTGAATCTGAATCTTGTTTTTGATGAATCGGTCAAAGACACCAACAAGTTTTCGATCTCGCTGAATGAGATCACCTTGGCCAAGGCGCTGGACATTCTGATGCTGCAAAACAAACTGATTTTTGAGCAGGCAGATCGGCGCACACTGATTGTTTACGCCGACAACGCGCCCAACCGGCAGCGATTGGAACGGTTGTTGGTCAAGACTTTCTATCTGAGCAATGCTGACCTCAACGAGATACGCACCATTGTGCAAGCGAATCTGGGCGCGCAGCGGCAGGTGCAGGTTAGCAAACAGCTCAATGCGCTGGTTATACGCGCCACACCTTCTGAACTGGCCATTGCCCAGTCGTTGATTGACAGCTTGGACAAGAATCGCTCAGAAGTCGTGATTGACGTAGGCATTTATGAGGTTTCGAACTCCACATCGCTTGAACTTGGCAACCAGTTGGCAACCAGCGGGCAAACGACAACCAAGACAACGTACGATTCCAGCGGCAATCCGGTAACGGTCGTCACTGGAACGTCGGGCTCACTTACTGATCTTGGAGGCTTGGGACGCGCGGGTATCTCGGCAATCGCCGGA
The DNA here is from genome assembly GCA_964639915.1 of uncultured Heliomicrobium sp. Taxonomy (GTDB): domain Bacteria; phylum Acidobacteriota; class Blastocatellia; order RBC074; family RBC074; genus RBC074. Next base: position 1,844 of record CAZXHW010000514.1, on the reverse strand, counting down.
AATCTATTTGGCATTGGTGGTGGAGTTGGCACAATCATCGGGTTGCCGCCGTCAAGCCTGAGCTTGCTGCAGACCAAAGGCAATTCAAAGTTACTGGCCAACACGCAAATTCATGCTCTGGATGGAGAACAGAACCAGACTGTCGTTGGGCGAAGCGTGCCGGTTCGGCTGGGCACCAGTTATCTGAGCGGGTATACAGCCACCGGCACGACGGCGACCACAGCAACAACCGGCACAGTGGACAACATCCAGTATAAGGATGTGGGTTTGGTGATTGACATTACGCCGACCATCACCAACGAAGGTTATGTGCAGGTGAAGATGAAGCTGGAATCCAGCAACGTGGAAGCGACCGGTACAGACTCTACCCTGACTCCTACATTCACCAAACGTTCGTTAACGACCATTTCACGTGTGCAGGATGGAGTCACAGCAGTGGTGGCGGGCGTTAAACAGGACAACAAAGGCGATAGCCGTGCGACAATCCCTGTCATCGGGATGGTGCCGATTCTTGGACGTTTGTTTACCACGCCCAAACAAACCAGCAGCCAAAGCGACATCATCATCACCGTCACACCACACATCATCCGCTCCGCTGAGATCAAGCCCGAAGATTATCTGGCGCGCTTGTCCGGCACCCAGCAAGCGGGCATGACGCAGAGTATTGAGGATGTCGTTTTCCGCGCACAAGCCGAAGAAGAGCAAGAACGCCGGGAAATCGCACAGCGAACTTCTTCGCTGCCAAGTTTGGTTGCTGAGCAGAGTGATGCAGGTTTAATGGTCAATCGCGAAACACAGCAACCTATTGCACCGCCACCTCCAACAATTGCGGCGTCGAGTCCGGCTATCGCGCCATCCGGTTCAAGCGCAAAGGTCGCCGCGAAAGTTCTTCAAGACTTAAATGCTTCGTTTCTCTCTCCGAGCGTCGTTCCTATGCAAAACGCAAACTTCACAACAAATGGCTCAACGTCAGAGCAGACTTCTGTTGTGAAGCCTCCGCTACAGCCTGAGCGAACTGCGCAAGAAAAGACCGATGTTCCCAAACAAGCTCCTGTGGCGAAAGAAACCAAACCTTGAAACACAAATGCGCATTGCGTTGTCGGTTTAAGCAGCTCGGCAATAGTTTTACAGGGTAAAAACTCTCTTCATTTTCCATTTGTCAGTTTCCAATTTTCATTTTTCATTGTGGTCAGAGCAACTCCGGGCAATGGCAAATGGCAAATCAAAAATGGGAAATGGAAAATCAAAATGCCGACAAGCTTTTGCTGGGCTGCTTATTGCAAGCCGCGCAGGCTGGTCCCACTGCCGCCTGAATTGCAGCGGCGTCATGTGCAACAGGTTACGGAAGATGACGCCAAAATAGCGTTGGTCGCAAAACCCCACTTCCAAACTGACTTCGGAAATTGATAGGTCTGTTGTCGCCAGCAGGCTTGTGCTTTGGGGATGCGAAAGTGATTCAGGTACAGGGCAAATGGCTGTCCGGTGACTTGCTTGAATAGTCGCATGAAATGGGACTTGCTCAACCCCATGACGGTGGCGGCAGATTCATATGAATTGCCGTTTGGCAAGGGACGCGCTTACACCCAACAGGGAGTAATGACTCACATTCTCGGCGGGTGCCAGGTTGCCGTGACCTATGAGTTCCAAAATGGTCCATTGCTGGCTTGGGAAACATTTTCTATAAAGGCGAGCTCAACAACTTCGAAAAAGATGCCACCTGGAACAATAAGAACTGGGATCAGTGGTTTAATACTTCGCCCCCGTTTGAACGCCTGTCGGCCAACCAACCGGCTGCGTTCCAGGCGCGTGTTTTCCCGCGATTTTTCAATGGCACTGGCGCGGAT
>CAZXHW010000513.1:0-6156 GCA_964639915.1 uncultured Heliomicrobium sp. | reverse complement strand
CGGGTTGATGCTGACGGCTGAAGGGCCGAAGACGTTGGAATACAACGTGCGCTTCGGCGATCCGGAAACACAGGCGATTTTGCGGCGGCTGGATAGTGATTTTGGCGAACTGGCGTTTGCTGTTGCGAGCGGAACGCTTGGCCAGGCAAAACCGGTTTGGAGCGATGAGGCTTCGACGTGCGTCGTGATGGCGTCGGCGGGTTATCCGGGCAGCTATGAGGGTGGGAAAGTGATTAGCGGAATTGATGCCTCCGAGCAAATTGAAAGCGTCGTGGTTTTTCAGGCAGGCACAAAACTCAATTCGGCAGGCGAAGTCGAAACTGCCGGAGGCCGCGTGCTGGGGGTGACGGCTCGCGCGGCAAGGCTGGCTGATGCAACTGCGCGAGCTTATGAAGCAGTAGAGAAAATCCAGTTTGAAGGCATGCAATTTCGCCGCGACATCGGAAGCAAATGAATGCCTGCAAGTGATGAGTGATGAATTCAATCAATCGGACCATTGTTATGGATGATTGCTGCCAGCCGCAGTGGTTGACTCGACTTACACTGCCGCTATAATCGAATTTGTTACGACGATAGTTGAAGTGGATGAGCGAAACCGCCTCGCTTTACCAGACGATTTGCAAAAGGATTTATGCTCATGCAACAACCAGTCATCATCAGCGCCACTCGCACTGCCATCGGAAAATTCCAAGGATCGCTCAAACCATTTACTGCTCCCGAACTCGGATCAATCGCTGTTCGTGCCGCTATCGAACGCGCCGGACTTGAAGCCAGTCAAATTGACGAAGTCATTCTAGGCTGCGTGTTGCAAGCCGGATTGGGGCAAAACCCTGCGCGACAGGCTGCGCTAAAAGCGGGCATTCCCGACAAAGTTGCTGCAATGACCATCAACAAGGTCTGTGGCTCCGGGTTGAAATCCGTGATGCTGGCCGCGCAATCCATTGCGCTTGGCGATAACGAAATCATCGTCGCTGGCGGGATGGAATCCATGTCGAATGCGCCTTACCTGTTGCCGAAAGGCCGTGACGGGTACCGGATGGGCAACGGCGAGATTGTTGATGCAATGGTTCACGATGGTTTGTGGTGCGCCTTTGACAACTGGCACATGGGAGAAACCGGCGAAGTCGTTTCTGAAAAGTACGGCATTACGCGCGAGCAGCAGGATGAATACGCCGCGAATTCTCAGCGCAAAGCCGTTGCAGCGATTCAGGCTGGACGCTTTAGCGCCGAAATTTGCCCGGTTGAAATTCCTCAACGCAAAGGCGATCCGGTAATTTTCGATACTGACGAAGGGCCGCGCGCAGATTCGTCAGCCGAATCGCTTTCCAAATTGAAGCCTGCATTTCGCAAAACCGGAACCGTGACGGCCGGCAATGCTTCGACGATTAACGACGGAGCGGCCGCACTGGTCGTGACTTCGGCTGCATTGGCCGCAAAACTTGGCCGTGCTCCAATGGCGCGCATCATTGCGCAAGCCACCTCAGGTGTTGAGCCAAAGATGGTAATGATGGCTCCGGTGGAAGCTGTGAAAATGGTTGCGCGGAAAGCGGGCTGGAATGTTGCCGATGTTGATCTATTTGAGTTAAACGAAGCATTTTCGTCGCAATCGGTTGCGCTGGTTCAGCAACTTGAACTTGATCCAGGCAAAGTGAATGTCAATGGAGGCGCGGTTGCGTTGGGTCATCCAATTGGAGCTTCGGGCGCGCGCGTTCTGACGACATTGCTGCACGAAATGATTCGGCGCGAAGTCAAACGTGGCATCGCCAGTTTATGTTTGGGTGGCGGCAATGCTGTTGCTCTGGCCGTAGAAAGATAAGCACTTGGAATTCGGCAACAAGAAGCCACTAACTACCGACACAATGATTTTCTGCCAACTTTGCAAAAAAGCGAATTCTGACGATATGGACTACTGCCGCGAGTGCGGCACGTATTTGATGGTGATTTCCCGTCCCTACAATGCGGGAGGGTTTGAAACCGGCGACTCGCTTGAAGAGCATTTGTTGGAGCGTATCAGCACCGTGGAATCGGCATTGACCAAGTCGAACGAACGGTTTGAGCAATTACTTGACTTGGCGCAGCAACAGGCAACTGGAAGTTTTTATGACCACATGATGCTGGAGGCCTTGACGGAGATTCTGACCGAAATGCAAGCGGTCAATCCGGAAGAGCTGGAGCAGCGTTGGCGAAGCCGCGTTGCCAGGCATTACGAAGAAACTGCCGAGCGTGAACGATTGGACGAGCGTTGTGAGCGAATCATTTCGGCTTATCGTGGCGCTGAACGCGACGAATTCATTGATCTGGTTGAAGAAGGCACTTTGCTGATTGCCGAAGGACGAAGGCGCCGGGGCTTAAGAATGCTGGAAGCCGCATTGTTGCTTGATGAGCATAACGCCGAACTCAGCTTCACCATCGGCGAGCATTACTTCCAGCTTGGCAAGCAACTGGAAGCGGCAATTTTTCTGCGGCGCGCGCTGGATGAGCAAAATAATCACTTTGGCGCCCGATTGTTGCTGGGCCTGTTGAGCGGTGATGAAGGCGAGCCTGAATCTGCCAAAGTTCATTTGCAGCGGGCGCTTGAACTGGACGAAAGCTCCTTTGCCGCGCATTACGGATTGGGCCGTTTGCTGGCTCGCGAAGGGAAATTGAACGAAGCCTTGACGCATTTGAAACGCGGCCTCTCGCTAAACCCTACCCCGGAAATGCACTATCTGGTTGGTCGCACTTACTGGGAGCAGGGAAGCACCGATAAAGCGCTCAAACATTTTCAAAAGGCCGTCCGCCTTGATCCGCGATTCGATGTGGCGTTTTACAGCCTGGGACTGATTTGCTGGCAATCGAATCGCACCGCCGAAGCGCGGGAGCATTTTCGCGCCGCATACGAAATTAATCCGCAGGATTCAGATTACCGCACTGCTGTCGAAGCGAGTGCAGGAGATGAATTGCCGCGGTTGCCGGCTTTTGGCTGGTCAAGTCTGTTTTCGCGCCGCAAATCAAAAGTTACCGAGACACGCTTCGTCGAACTGTTGTGGCGTGACCTTAACTCCTTCTCAATGTCACCCGCCCCTTTGCGCAAAGCCTCCCGCCGGTAAGTAGGCTTCAGATTTTCACGATCATTGCTGCAAGCCGACTACGTGATCTTCTTGAATCCAGCAATTCAAATTACTGTATCCGGTAGTAGAACTCTGCCGTCTTAGCCAATGACACGTTCTGGGCCGCAGTTCTTGGCCCCTCATCTAACAATCAATTAAAGACATTGGAAAGGATACTCCCTATGCGAAGACACCTGCGCCTGATGCGTCCACTCGCAGCTTTGTGGCTGGCGCTTTGCCTGGTTTTCTCGAACATTGCTGTGTTGGCCCAAGGGCCGCAAGGCAATCAGCCTCCTGCAAAACCGCCGATCAATCAATCGGATGACCCGCTGTTGCGCGGTTTTGTCTGGCGTTCTATTGGTCCGGCCAGCATGGGCGGACGCATTGATGACATTGAAGCCGTCGAAAGCAATCCATTCATCGTTTATGTGGGATTTGCCACCGGCGGATTGTGGAAGTCGGTCAACAATGGCACTACTTGGGAACCGATTTTTGACACGTACCCGACGGCTTCTATCGGCGACGTGGCAATTTGCCAGTCCAATCCAAACATCATCTGGGTCGGAACCGGCGAGGCAAACAATCGTCAGAGTTCCAGTTTCGGTGATGGCATTTACAAATCCACTGATGGTGGAAAAACCTTTACTAATGTCGGGTTGAAAGAAACGCAGACAATTTCTCGCGTGGTGGTTGATCCGAAAGATCCGAACATCGTTTATGTGGCCGCATTGGGACATTTGTTTGGCGCGAACAAAGAGCGTGGTATCTACAAAACCACTGACGGTGGCAAGACCTGGAACAACGTCAAATTCATTGACGAAGACACAGGATTTACCGATCTGGTGATTGACCCGGTGGATACTAAAACGCTGTATGCCGCGTCGTATCAACGCCGTCGCACGCCTTGGGGCTACAACGGTGGCGGTTCGGGATCGGCATTGTGGAAAACGACCGACGCTGGCAAAAACTGTACGAAGATTGAAGGCAATGGTTGGCCGGAAGGTTTGCTGGGACGAATAGGCATTGATATTGCCCGCTCGAATCCAAATGTGCTTTACGCGCAAGTGGAAGTCGGCGCCAGTCAAGGCACAGGCGTTCCTGAAGAAACTCCTGGCGGTCAGCCTGTTGCTGGCGGCCCAGGCGGAGGTGGCGGCGGCGGACAAAACAATCCAAACACACCGCCTGACCCGAAAAAAGCTGGCTTGTGGCGCTCAGACGACAAAGGCAAGACTTGGCGAATTGTCAGCAGCAACAACAACCGCCCCATGTATTACAGTCAGGTTCGTGTTGACCCTTCGAATCCGGAAATTGTTTTTACCGGTGGATTGAACTTCAGCCGTTCGACGGACGGTGGCAAAACATTCAAAAATCTTGCCGGTGTCGCACACAGCGATCACCATGCGATTTGGATCAATCCGAAAAACGGTCAGAACGTAATGGTCGGGAATGATGGCGGTTTGGATGTTAGTTACGATCAGGGCGAAACATTCGACTACATCAATACGATTGCAGCGTCGCAGTTTTACGCCATCTCAGCCGATATGCGGCGCCCATATTATGTTTGCGGCGGCTTGCAGGATAACGGTAGTTGGTGCGGCCCCAGCCAGACTCGCAGCAGTGGCGGCGGTTTTGGCGGCGGCGGTGGAGGGGGCGGAGTTGGCATCATCAATGCCGATTGGTTCCGGATTGGCGGAGGCGATGGGTTCTATACGCTGAACGACCCAACCGATCCCAACATTGTTTATTCCGAATCGCAGCAAGGCGCGATGCAGCGGTATGATTTGAAATCCGGGCGCAGCACTTCGATTCGTCCGCGTGCTGCGCAACGTCCGGGAGGCGGACGAGGCGGTGGCGGACAGGGAGGCCAAGCACCCGTAGCAGGCCAACCTGGACAAACTGGTCAACAACCGACACAAGCACAGCAGGAACAACAGGCTCAACAGGCGCAGATGGCCCAAATGGCGCAAGCGCTGGGTTTTGGCAATCAGGCGCAAGCCAACATCGTTCCTGCGCCGCCAGTTGGAGAGCAGTATCGTTTTAACTGGAACACGCCCATGGCGTTGTCGCCGCATAACCCGCGCATCATTTACGCCGGAGCAAACAAGTTCTTCAAATCGCTGGATCGTGGCGAAACCTGGACGGCTTCTGCTGATTTGACCAAGCAGATCAATCGTACGCAGCTTTCGATCATGGGCGTCAAAGGCACCGAGCCAATGGCGTCGAAAAACGACGGAACAGCGAATTACAGCAACTTGACTGTGATTGCCGAATCCCCGGTTCAACCCGGAATCATTTGGGTGGGAACCGACGATGGCAACGTCCAGGTCAGCAAGGATGGCGGAGCGACTTTCACAAACGTTGCGCCGAACATTCCCGTCTTGGCGTCAAATAATCATCTCATTTCCCGTGTCGAACCTTCGCATTTTGACGCAGGGACTTGCTACGTATCGGTTGATGGCCATCGCAGCAACGACCACAAGCCTTATGTTTACGTTACCAAGGACTTCGGTGCGACCTGGAATTCGGTGGCGGGAAATCTGCCGTCCGGCAACGTCAACGTCGTGAAAGAAGACCTGAAGAACAAGAGCCTGCTCTTCGTCGGCACGGAGTATGGCTTGTTCGTTTCGTTGAACGGCGGCAGTGAATGGAAGAAGTTCATGACGGGCTTGCCGACGGTTCGTGTGGACGATCTGCTGATCCACCCGCGCGATAACGATTTGATTGCGGGAACGCACGGACGCGGCATCTGGATTTGCGATGACATTTCGGCTTTGCAGCAGATGAACGACAAAGTGCTTGCCGCTGGCACGCACCTGTTTGATGTTCGTCCCGGAGTCATCTGGCAAAACGACATCGAACTTAGCCGCTATGCCGGTGGGCAAAAAGCCTTCAAAGGCGACAATCCGCAACCAGGTACGGCGATCAATTATTACCTGGGTGCCGCGCCGACGGGCGATGTCAAGATCACCGTTTCCGACATCACGGGCAAAGTCGTTCGCAATATCAACGGAACGAAAGAACTTGGCCTGAACCGGCTGCAATGGAATCTGCGCGGTGATCCGCCACC